>JAFSXH010000192.1 GCA_017444165.1 bacterium
AGCTGTAATCATACCCCCTGATTTTGAGAGAGAAGCCAAAGCACTGGCATTTTTAGACGGTTCTGACGCTCAAGTAGCCGCCCGAGCCTCTGTAGCTTTGAGAGGAAAAATTAGCCCAAGTACATCTCCAGCAACGTCAGTAAGAATATTATACAATCCTGGTGGTGAAACGAGAATCTTTACCATACCTGGACTGATAGGTGTAATTTTACAGATATGTACGGTAGTTTTAACGAGTTTAAGTTTAGTCAAAGAAAAAGAAAATGGTACTCTCGAACAACTAATGGTTACTCCCATCGAAAAGTTTGGGTTAATGCTAGGAAAGATGACACCATACGCCATCATGGCTATTATGGAACTGCACATTATCGTCTTTGCGGCAAGATTACTATTTAATATCGTTGTTAAGGGTAGCTTTTTTCACTTAGTGTTTGCTAGTATACCCTTTATATTAGCGACTTTAGCTTTAGGACTTTTGATAAGCATCCTTGCCAACAATCAGGGACAAGCTCTACAAATGGTGGTTATCTTGATCGTTCCTTCCATCTTGCTCTCTGGCTTCGTCTTTCCCTTAGATAATGTCCCCACTCCCCTGTATATAATAAGCCAGATCTTGCCAACGACCCACTATATGCAAATTCTCCGCAGCATAATCATACGCGGGGTGAGCATACAGGAACTTTGGGAACCCACACTCATCCTATGGGCAATGGCCATTATTTTGACAATATTGGCCACCAAAAAGTTTAGCAAATCGGTATCATAACAAAGCACAGAACGGAAACTCAACAAAATCATCCACACAGGCACAATACACAGTCGCAGACAAAGTCTGGCCTTTTACGGTGAACCGACTACTCTTTAATTCATAATTCATAATGCTTAATTCGTAGTGCGTAATTATTTCTTTCTAAATAATTACGCACTACGAATTAAGCATTATGAATTGTTAGCAATAACTTCAGCCGCTACATACAAGGTTTACAAGATATAACGCGAGAGATCTCTGCTCTTGACAATATCTTGTAAACGCTCTTGCACATACTTAGCATCGATAACGATCTTCTGACCCGCCATTTCAGGGGCTTCAAAGGAGATCTTCTCCAAAACTCTCTCTAAAAGCGTATGCAAACGTCTAGCCCCAATATTTTCATTTTGCTCATTGACGTAACAAGCCATGCGAGCTATCTCGGCTATACCATCTTCAGAGAACTCCAACTCCACATCTTCAGTAGCTAAAAGTTCACGATATTGGCGTATTAAAGAATTCTCAGGCTCGATCAAAATGCGCTTAAAGTCATCTTCTTTGAGACTCTGCAACTCTACACGAATAGGAAAACGTCCCTGTAATTCGGGAATGAGATCAGAAGGCTTAGTCTCGTGGAAAGCACCAGCGGCGATAAAGAGTATATGATCCGTATGTATGATACCGATCTTCGTATTGATGCTAGAGCCCTCAACTATAGGCAAAATATCCCTCTGTACACCCTGCCTGGAGACATCAGGACCGTGACCGCCTTCACGACCAGCGATCTTGTCAATCTCATCTAAAAAGAGAATGCCCTCATTTTCTATCAACTCAACGGCCTCTTTTTTGACCTCATCAGAGTCGACCAACTTCTTCGACTCTTCTAAGGTGAGTAGCTCAATGGCTCTCTCAACAGTAACTTTGTGAGAGACGCGCTTTTTAGGGAAGAGGCCCATACCTCCAAAGATCTCTTGGACATTTATGCCTATATCTTCGCTATTGCCAGAAAGAATCTGAATCTCTTGCGGTTTGTCTTCTTCAATCTCAACATTAATCAAATACTTAGCAAACTTGCCTTCTTGCAATCCTTGAATCAATGCAGGTAGCAATTCTTTCTTGCCCTTACTCTTACGCAAAATAATCTCTGCCACTCGCTTGATCGCCGTCTGACGAGCCACATCTTTGACCTTTTCAATGCGCCTCTTCTCTACCATGCGCACCCCAACCATCGCCAACTCGCGGATCATCGACTCCACATCGCGCCCCACATAGCCGACCTCGGTGTACTTTGTGGCTTCAACTTTCAAAAATGGAGCACCGACTAACTTGGCCAAACGGCGAGCGATCTCAGTCTTACCAACTCCAGTAGGGCCGACCATAAGAATATTTTTAGGAATAACATCATCGCGCAGATCATCTTCAATAAACTTGCGCCTACTGCGATTGCGCAGAGCGATAGCCACTGCCTTCTTAGCCTCATCCTGACCGATAATGTAACGATCCAAGGCCTCAACAACTTGGCGCGGAGTCATAACATCTTGCAAACTGACACTGGCCTTGACGCGCGGAGTATCTTCATCATCGGACATTTCAAAACTGGCCAATATCTCTGCTAACTCATCTGCCCCAGCTTTATTTTTTTCATCCTCGTTGTTTTCAACTTTTTCAACAGAGATAACTTTTTCTTGAGAACTCCCCTCCTCTTCTGATGGAGTCTCTTTTTTGGACGAGCCAGCCATCCTTTCAGCCAACTCCTGACGGACTTTCAAAAGCTCATCGCCAAAAATAAAAGAGGTATTGGTCTCCACAGGAGTGTCCTCAGATCCCGAGTCTTTATCTTTTTCAATATTCTCCCGATAAAAGTCCTCACCCATCTTCATAAGCTCCTCCCCATGCTCTTTTAAAAACTTTTGGGGATCGTTGACAAAACTATTCAACATCTCCTCAATATCTTTAGGCAGATCCGAACTCATAAACATTCCTCACTTTTTGTTCTTACTAAAAATTATAAATTTCTTACTTGCGACATGGGGACATTAAATTGAATCTCTTTAATGTCATCTTTTTTGAAGACGCGCTCTTCACCATTGACACTAAAATGGATCTTTTCAGTCATCAGATAACCAGAAGCAACAGAGCCATCTTTTTGTTCAACCTTATCCAGACTCCAACTATTTTTACTGACATTAAGAACTTTAATCTCGTCAGTTTTTATCTTTAAACTGTCAGAAGTGGTTTCAAAATGAAATTCTCCGTTACTGCACCGGCCAATTAATGTGCTTCCATTGCGCAAAGTCACAATATCAACTAAATGGTTAGCATCTTTATGATTAGCTGGAGGAACATTTTCAGATTTCTTTACATCGACATTGCTAGATTGATCATCCAAACTCTTAGCGTAAACATATTTATCCTGAGAGATAACATTCTCTCTCTTTTCAGGAACGCGAACAGGTTCTTTGTCAATCTGAGACTTAGCAGCAAATTGAGTTTCCACATAAGGAGCAGAAGCTCCGATCTCCTCACCAAAACGCCCTTGCGCCCCAATACCAGGCACACCAAACCCTCCTGAATACTCTAAAAGGTTATTTTGAAAGCGTTTTCCAGAGAGAGATTCGGGCCACAAAAGCGGTTTAAAGATGACCGCACCCCTACCGTCACGTCGCAAAGCAGCCAACGCTGGAGAATCACTAGCGAACCTCAGAAGAGGCACAGTATCACCCTCAACAGCCACAGCACTATAAACACCAGGAGCAACTTCAGGAATAAATATGGTACACTGCCCCACCCCTGTCATAGAAACGTGATTTTCAAAAGACAAGACCACCGCCGCCATACCTTTGTATTTAACATCTCCGATAGGACCCTCTTCAGGACGACCGCGAAATTGCTCGGCCGCCAAATAATAGGACTTCATACCGAAATAAGGAGCATAACGCGAATCGTAAAACCAAAGGGTGTGGCCCTGACGTACCCACTCCATAATACTTTCACAGCAAGAGAGATCGAACTCTTCAAAGGGTACTTGCAAAATAAAGATACGCACAGTAGGATCGGCTAGAACATCAGCCACATTGTAAGCATTGCCCCGCGTCAAAACCTTCACGCCCAACTCATTATAAGCGTGATAAGCGTTATCATCCCCTCCTAAAGGAACCTCCGCTAAAGCCACAGGCGAGAAGCTAACCCCCACACCCAAAGCCAAAGTAGCCATCAATAGAGAAAATTTATTCAACATATATTAAAAACTCTACCTATCAAAGATCAAAGATAATAATTGAACACCCTTTTCTTCCATAACAGAAGAAAAATACATCTTCACCTATTTATCTTGTTTAGATGCGAACTGGCGCAATTTTTCCTTTGCATCCTTATTGCCCTGTTCAGCGGCTCTTTTGTACCACCTCAACGCTTCATCGTGATCCTTATTCACACCATAACCATCTTCATAACAACGGCCAAGGTTGTACTGGGCATCTGCTCCTCCCTGTTCAGCAGACTTTCTAAACCATTTCACTGCTTCTGCATGATCTTTAGTTACCCCATAACCTCCCATATAACAACAAGCTAGAGAATTTTGAGCACTTACCTGCCCCTGTTCGGCGGCTTTTCTATACCACTTCACCGCTTCATTATAATCTCTGACTACACCACAACCCGTGAAATAAAGATAAGCGAGATTATTCTGTCCAGCAGAATCGCCTTGTTCTGCGGACTTTCTATACCACTTTAGTGCCTCACTATAATCTTTATCTACACCACAACCATACTCATAACAACAAGCTAAATAATTTTGCCCCTCTGCTTCCCCTTGTTCGGCGGACTTTTTAAACCACTCTACCGATTTAGCATAATTTTGAGCCGCCCCAAACCTGCCGAAGAAATAGCATTTACCAACAAAACATTGAAATGCACTATTCCCATAAAGATAAAAAACAACGGATGAAATCAACAGTATAAATACTAAAGAACAGACTAAACACGACAGAATACATGCTTTTTGTCCGGTTCTGCTCTTACGTTCAGGTTTACATTTATCAGACTCCGAGTTTTCATTAACAGAACTAAAATCTTGTTGGACACAATCACCTGTTCCAAAAGACT
>JAFSXH010000193.1 GCA_017444165.1 bacterium
CTCATAAGCGTTGAATATGCAGGCTGGAACCACAGGAAGGCCAGTCTTGAGAGCAATAAAAGCGGCTCCCAATTTGCCACGTCCCAACTTGCCATCCTTAGAGCGCGTACCTTCAGGGAAGATACCCACAACATGACCATTCTCTAAGTACTCTACAGCCTGGTTGACAGAAGCTCCATCTTTACTATCCCTGTCGACCCAAATACAGCCACAACCGCCCAAAATTGGTCCAATTACGGGGATCTCAAAAAGATCCTTTTTAGCAATAAAATGGACCTGACGGCGCGGAACGGCAACTGCCAAAAGCGGAGGATCTATCAAAGAAGTGTGATTAGATACAATTATCGCACCTCCACTTTGGGGAATAAACTCCTGACCTTCAAATTTCAGACCATAAAGGAGAGCATAGAAAATGCGAGCCCCTTCTCTCACAAATCTATAAGCAAATTGTGTCTCTTGAGGACTTACCAACTCCCTAAACCTCGCTCAAAGCCTGCTGATAATCTTGGATCATAATTTCAACAATCTCTAATGCGCTCAAGTTATCGCTGTCGATGTACTTAGCATCAGGAGCTTGTATCAAAGGAGAATCACTGCGATGTGAATCATCATAATCTCGTTTGGCTAGTTGCTCCTTAACTTCCTCAAAAGTAACTTTATGGCCACTGCTTTCCAGATCCTTAACACGACGACGGGTGCGCTCTTCCAAACTAGCATCTAAATAATACTTGAGACGAGCATCGGGCAAAACAACTGTACAAATATCCCTTCCAGCCATCACAATGCCACCTTGATCGGCCAATTCACGCTGACGACGCACCATATCTCGGCGCACCAAACTTACAGCGGCAACTTTGGGAACAACGACATTAATCTCAGGCTCATGTAAAAGATCTGTCAGATCTTTGCTCGATACATAAACTCTGCAACCACTTCCCGCATCGGCTTCTAAACGCAGATCCAAACCTTCAGCTAACTTACCTAAAGATTCAGCATCATCTAAATTGCAATTATCTTGCAGTGCTTGCCAACTTACCGCTCGATACATCATACCCGTATCGACATAAATCAGCCCCAACTTAGTAGCCAAAAGCCTAGCTACAGTAGTCTTACCACCAGCCGCAGGCCCATCTATAGCAACATTGATCTTTTTCATGTTTGCGCCTTCTACGAAGTTTATTTTACTACCTTCACAAAAGAATTTTCGCTAGAGCGTGCCATTGACCCCTAATAGTGTCCAATATATTTCCAGTTATCCATTTCAAAAATATTTTGGTTGCGCAAAGAGAACCAAAAACCTGGCAAAAATGTATTTCTATTATTATTTTCATCTAACTGCCAATCAGTAGGAGCAAGCACGTGTTGTTCCTTTAAGTTTTTGGTTTTATTAGTTATTAAATTCCCTGTAAATGGGTTAATGGGATCTTTTAACAACCCTAAAAATGCCAGGGTGGGCGTATCAGCATTTGTCATAAATGTAGAATTTTCCGCAAACTCATTGTTATTATTAAAGTCTTTAACCATAAACAATGGATTAAAAAACATAACATCAAAAGTGATCTTTGATGTTTTATTTGAGAAAAACTTTAACATATCATCGAAGCATCCGATTGAAGATCCATGATCAGCAACTATTATTATTCTAGTGTTGTTGTACAATCCTTGACTCCTCAGATAGTCAAACCATTTGCCTAATTGGATCATAGCCGCCATATTTGCAGGGTAATGTGATATTTGCATATAATGCTCAGTGTGAAGTATTCTTCCATTAAGATTGAATCTACCCGCATGGACACTGTCATATTCTGTATTATTTACGTGTACTTCTGGTGTATAATCAGGTTCTTGGAGCAAGATCGGCTCATGAGATGTCAAGTTATATACAACCATAAACGCTCCCTTGACTTCTGATACACTCGTCATTTCGGGCAATTGTTTCAAAACTGCGTAGGCGTTCATAAATTCTTCTTGGGTACCTTTTAATTTATTGGAACCATCTCCCAAATTTATTTGCATAAACGCCGTAGCATTCGAGTAAAAATAGGTTCCATCTCGGTAAATACTCTTTTGAAGAACAACAGGTGATATCTTCATGATACTATAACAGAAGAAGTTGCGTTTCCAAAGTTGTTTTTTGCCTTCTAAATATTCTGGTGATAATGAACGAACAACTCCTCTCTCTGTTAAATAAGCCTTAACATTAGGAGTATCATCATAGATCGAAAGATCGGGAATATTTTTATAACCTGCACATGGCGGGTCGTAAACAGTAACACTGTAACCAGCTTTATCAAAAAGAGTCGGCATTAATTTCAGAGCTTCATTATGCTTGTCAACGAGCTTCTCGTTTTTTCGTCTATTCATCTCCTCTGGTGTGTACTCATAACCGCCATATATACCTGGAGTTCCACTATTTGTCGAATTTCCATGGGTAATAGTATTGGGATACCAAACAAATCCCTCAAATTGTCTTTTTAACTCTGGTTTTTCGTTAAACATATAGGGAATAAAACCACTTATAGCCCTATCGAGTACTAAAACGACGACATTTTTTCCTGATTGGCTAAAATTCAATGTCGGTCTTTTATCCAAAGCAGATTTTATAGTCGCCTCAGTTGGGAGCTTAGAATTTATTATAATTATATTATTTATAGACATTCCCAATAATACAAGGAGC
>JAFSXH010000194.1 GCA_017444165.1 bacterium
GAATTCATCTATCGCGACTATACACGGCTTATCGGCATTCTCAAGGTACGAGAATAACATACACCACGTATCCCAGCACATAGCTCCTGGATACTTTATGATAAGATTAGGAAGCCATCCAAAAAACAATATACCATAGGCAAGCCATTTGTTGTTGATACTGAGCGTATCATCAAATAATTTGTCAGCAAATTTCTTAAATCCAACTCGCAACAAAAAGATAAGAATAGCAAAGATAAGCGTAAGGGAGACAAAGCGCACTAAACATATCAACACATATATACATAATGCATTTGTTGCTAAATATTCTTCACCGTTGTAAAAATACAAACTCCCCGTGCGCAGAAATGCCAGTATAACCGCCAAAAGCCAGTAACTGACAGACAACAAACTAGTGTATTTCCTCATTAGATCTATCATCTTCGACCTCATTTATCGTCACTTCTTGACAAACCTCAGTTGGTTCTCGGCGAAAAGAAAACATCGTATAAACAATAAGACTCGGCATACTGTATATTACTGGAAACATGTATCTAGGATGGCCCTGTATCGCTGGTCCTAAAACTACGCACAACACGGTTAATAGCATTAAAGGAAATACGTACTGCCATCTTTTTCTTTCAATAAACATTAAACTGAAAAGTAAAAACAAAGAGTAAGTGTTGACCGATACATTAGACATCATGCCAATAGGGATCTGTTTATGTAATTGGTAATACTTACTGATAGCCCATTCTTTCCAAGATTTCAAAACAGGAGGCTTATAAAAAACCCGTTTATGAAATTTTTTCCATCGCTTGGGTAAAAAAAATGTCTCCCCTTCCTTGTATATAGTATCACAATCCAAGAACAACGTAATATTATCCCACTCAGCTTCTGGCACAAATAAATAATAATTTTGCTCCCACGTTGCGGCGAGATAACAGAACGGATGACGAAAAAATTGCTTTATCCACACCTTAAAGTAAGCGGGCAATTTTTCATTGTGTTCTCTGTAGCCACCTTTTACAGGATCAGACGTTTTCGGATTGTATCGCTTTGCCAGCGTCTTATATCCAAGTACATCATCTATGACCCGGCGTTCCTCATTCGTAACATCTTTTCTATGATATTTAACGTACCTGGCAGTCTGTTGAAAGGGCAGAGACAAAGACTCTCTAACGCTATTGAAACCTACTCTGTATCTACAGCTTATAAAACCTTTGACAGGAAAAATAGATAGACAAGATACAACGATTACTATAAAGGGGATAAGAAATTGCTTGGCTCCTCTCTCTCTTACAACAGTGGGAACGAAAAACAATGAAGACAAACCTACTACATAAATGCCGTTTTTTCGCAGCAAACATACCCCCGAAACAGAGAAATAGAGGAAAAATAGCCGCAATTTACTGTTACAAAATTCACTGGGATCTATGGAGAATTCCATTAACAATATAGTGAGAAAAAACATCAGCACACTATAAGGTTCATCTTTTGTGGCAACACCAAAATAGCCAATAATACATGGACAAAGAAGATAAAATATGACAATTAATCCAACAATCTCTCTGCGAATTTTCATACGCTGAAACAGTTGAATAGAGTACCCGAACACAAATACAGCGAGCAGATACTGTACCACCACAACGAACCAAAGCCCCCAATTGATGTGGTCCATCTGCTCAAAAAACTGCAAACATTTTCCCATAATTAGAGAATACAACACACCATTTTGAGAGTCTAAAATTCTTCTTTGGGCATAAATATGGAGTACTCGCCATGTATCAAAGCATATAGCCCCTGGATACCTTATGATAAGATTCGGCAACCAACCAAAAAACAGTATGACATACGCTAACCAATTGCTTTGGCCATTGCTGGTTACAGTATGATCAAATAACTTATCTGTAAATCTCGTAAATATTGCGTGCAATGAAAAAATAAGGACTGCAAAGATAAACGCATAAAACAGAAAACACGTCAGACTTACTAAAATATACACGTATGGCGCACTCGTTGCTATAGACTTTTCGCCATTGTAAAAATACAAACTTCCAGTGCGAAGAAAGGCCAAAATAAACGCTATAACCCAATAACTAACAGGTAACAAACCTGTATATTTTTTTAGTAAATCTATTGCGTTTAGCCTATTCATGATCGTTTTTATTGCTTTGGATAATATTCATCTGTATCTCAAAATTTTGCCTTGCTTGCTGTTTCTGAGTATCCAAAATTAAACCGCAGAAAAAAGACAATTGAGCAAAGAGTGCAAAAAAACAAGCGGCAATAAAAGTCGGGAAACGGGGAACTAGGCCAGTTTGATAGTATTCGATAAAGACTGGCACAAACAAAAACAAGGCCACTAACATAAAAATCAACGCTAGCACACCGAAGAATGGGAGTGGCTTATAGTCTTTAAATAGTCTAAATATAGTTTTTAAAATTTTAAAACCATCAGAAAAAGTATTTAACTTAGAAACACTGCCTTCTGAACGATCTCGATAGCCAACTGGAATACTAATCACTGAAAAATTTTTATCCAGTGCGTGGATAGTCATCTCCGTTTCAATTTCAAAACCTTTAGAGAGCACTGGGAAAGTCTTTACAAAAAGGCGGCTAAATGCACGGTAGCCAGTCATTATATCAGTTATATTCCCATGAAAGAAAACATTCACCAGTTTGCGCACTAATACGTTTCCAGTATTGTGAAAGGGACGTTTATTTTCGGTAAAGTACGTGGTAGACAGGCGATCCCCAACCACCATGTCATAATTCTCTTTCAGCACTTTATCAACCATCTCTTGAGCATCTTCTGCAGAGCATGTATCATCTCCGTCTATCATTAAGTAACAGTCTGCCTCTATGTCACGAAACATACTGCGAATTACATTTCCCTTTCCCTGGCGATGCTCATAGCGAACTATAGCCCCTGCCTTTCTAGCTACCTCGTCAGTTCCATCAGTAGAGTTGTTATCATAGACATAAATATCAGCTTCTGGCAAAGCTCGACGATAATCAGCTACTACTTTGGCAACAGATTGACTTTCATTAAAGCAGGGGATAATAACAGCAACCTTTTCTTTCATTTTTTTCCTTTACAAACTAATGAATTTTGGGAGTAACAATAATAAATTTAACTATTCCACCTTCTACTTGAAAGCCTAAGCCTGAACTTTTGTAAACGTATACAGACTGTTTAGGCTGGCCTTTAGCTGTAGGTAATTCATGGGAGACAAACCCCCTGCCGTAAGCATTCATAAACTTATCTTGAGGATCGCCAACTTGTACGCCCTTATCAGTAGGTATACCAGTTTTATCGACATAAATCTGCAGAACTTTCGAGGTATTGTCGTAATTTATCTGAACTCCCTCCAGGTAGAATATCCAGAAGGGCCTCTTTCCTGCTACAAAAGCCTGATCAGCATTAGGATTGCGTTTAACTATCTTTTCACAAGCCTCTACCTTCATACCCAACTTCAAAGGACCGACACCATCACCACCGCGAACAGTCCATCCCTCATTAGACCAAGCTAACGAACACATGGTACACATAACTGCCAAAATATAAAATAATCTCTTCATAATAATGAGCTTATACCGCAAAAACTCTTCCTCCTCCTGCCCTGGTAAAAGGGTAATATTAGCCACATTTAGAAGCGTAATTGCACTCGTTTTGGAGGTACAGAAATGACTAAATTAGAGAAATTGTTACGTGAAGCTGATTTAGAGTACACCTTTGATGATGACTCTGAACTTTATAGCATAATTATGGAATTCGATGATGATCGCACCCAACAAGTTTTAATTTCCAACAATCTCGAAGAGTGTGGTGATCTCAAGATATTACATATTTACTCTCAAGCAGCTAACATAGATGATGTGCCTAGCAAATTTTATCTCAAAATACTCAAAGACAGTGCTACTAAGTCTTTAGGTCACTGGGAAGTATCGGGAGAAGCCTTAATTTACAACATAAAACTTCCCGTTGGCAATTTAAATAGCGAAGTTTTAGCCACAGCCATAAACGTGGCGGCTCAAGAAGCGGATAAGATGGAAGCCCGCTTTAGCGATGAGGACACATTCTAACTACTTTTTGCCAAGATTCCATTATATCTCTAGCCTCTAAAGATTCGAAACCTAAAGTCTTTAGATCCATCTCCGCTCGAGCTCCAGGTATAACGGCTTGCAGTAATTGTTCATCGTAACTTCTGACTATGACCCCGTGCTGCAAAAGGCGTTCACCCTTGCGAACTTGAGCACTGCCCACTAACTTGCGGCCTCTGGCGATAACTTCTCCAGGGGCCGTTACAGCTAAACATGAGGGAGCAGAATGGCTACCTGGTATATGTCCCTGTTCAGAGGTTTCCACAGGTAATCCCAACTTTTGTAAACTCAAAGCTAAAGTGTAGGCAATTGAAGTAAACAGCTCACTAATACCCATGTTAGCTACATCGGGCAAAATTACCGCATAGGTTATCTCGCTGGGCAAGTGCAAAAGGGCTCGGCCTCCCGTGGGGCGACGCACAACCTCCACACCCAAAGAATTACATTTAGAATAATCGACCCAATCATCGCGCTGATTGCGCCCTAAACTCAACGTAGGATGACTCCAACAGTAAAGACGCAGAGCGGGATTAGAACAATTTTCCAAAAGTTCCAGATCCCGCTCCATATTGAATCGACCACTCCTGGGAGGATCTAAATAATAATCCCAAGAGCGGCCAATATATAACCTAGAAAATTCTTCACTCCACATTTTCAGGCCAACACAAGACAGGATGGCGGGCCGCCTTAGTCTCATCTAAACGACTGACAGGCAAAGTCTGAGGACAATCGTGCAAAGTTTCGCCCTCCTCCTCTACCAGTTTGATCATCGCTTCAATAAAACTATCCATTGTCTCTAAGCTCTCCGTCTCTGTAGGTTCGATCATGAGAGCCTCTTCTACAATGAGAGGGAAATAGATCGTTGGAGCATGGAAGCCCTTATCTAAGAGTCCCTTAGCTACGTCTAAAGCGTGAATGCCCTTCTCTGCCTTCAATTTATCAGCCGAAAGAACAAATTCGTGCATACACATAGTATCGAAGGGCAAGTGATAGACCTCTTTAAGGCGCATACGCATATAGTTAGCGGCTAAAACGGCCAAACGACTGGCTCTGAGCAGACCTTCAGCTCCGAGAGCCTTAATATAAGCGAGAGCCTTAACTATAACGGAGAAACTTCCCCAGAAGAGGCGCACTCTGCCTATGGTGTGGAGATTGTCTTGGAAGGTAAATCTATCCCCCTCTTTGACAACTATAGGCCCAGGCAAATAATCGGCTAACTTACCCCTAGCCCCTACAGGGCCGCTTCCTGGCCCACCACCACCGTGAGGTGTAGAGAATGTCTTGTGTAAATTAGTGTGCATGAGATCGAAGCCCATGTCTCCAGGGCGAGCAATACCCATAAGGGCATTCATGTTGGCCCCATCGTAATAGACCAATGATCCGTTGTCATGCAAGATCTTACAGATCTCCTGAATGTTTTTCTCAAAGAGGCCCAAAGTGCTGGGATTGGTCAACATCAAACAGGCGATATTAGGCCCCATAGAAGAGCGCAAAGCCTCCAAATCGACAGAGCCGTCACTATTTGAAGGGATAGTAATGACTTTAAAGCCCGCTAAACTAGCCGAAGCTGGATTAGTGCCGTGGGAAGAATCGGGAACAATGATAGTATCGCGATTTTGACCGAGATCTTTGAAGTAACGACTCACCATAAAAAGGGAGGTAACTTCACCGTGAGCTCCAGCGGCTGGCTGTAAGGAGACCCGCTCCATACCCGTTATCTCCGCTAAAGACTCTTGCAAAGTGAAGATCAATTCCAAAGCACCTTGGGAGTTGGCCACGTCCGTCAGAGGATGCAAATTGGCAAATCCAGCCAAGGAAGCCACCTTTTCATTGACTCTGGGGTTGTACTTCATCGTA
>JAFSXH010000195.1 GCA_017444165.1 bacterium
AATATTGAAAGAACAGCAACTATAGCCACTACTGAGAGCATGCAAGCCCCACCCCAATAAGTGGAGCCAGAGAGATCGCGATAAGCCTCAACAATTAAAACTGGATAATTCATAGGCAAAAGGAGGCTCAAGGCAGAAAAATCGCTCAATGATCGGATAAATACCAAAATAGCCCCCGCACTTATACTAGGCCAAAGCATGGGCAGATCAACTTTAATAAAGTTAAAGAACTTATTCGCACCTAAAGTGGCTGAGGCTTCTCTCAAGGTTGGACCATACCGCTCTAAACCAGCACTGACGGTCAACATCACGAAGGGAAAGTACAGAAAAACTTGCAAAAATACCGTTGCTGCCACGGATTGAGCTTCAAAGACAGGCCCAAAACACTTAGTAAAGATCCCATTTATCCCCCATAAATTCTTAAAGGCCAATGCCCCCAAAAACGAAGGCAGAGCCAAAGGCATAATTGAAGCCAACCTTCCCCAGTACTTACCCTTAATGTTGCCAGACAAACAAAAAGCTACACTAGTCCCCAACATAGAAGCTAATATCGTAACTAATGGAACGAGACCGATACCCTGCATAAAACGGCGCGTCCAGCTCTTGCCAGGCACTAGCCAACGCATAAAAAATTCGCGCCCTAACTCTTCACTCACCAACCAACGCCAGCTTACACAGAACGAGAGAACAATTAATCCCACATAAAAAGCGACTTTTCCCCAAGCGACCTTAGATTTAGTAAATCTATTAAATATCAACCCTAAGAAAATGGTCAATACAGCTAAAGTAGGAGCCACTCCCAAAGAATTAATAAAACCTTGTCGATAACGCCGCGTTAAAAATAATTCTTCATAAAAATTCCAAGACAGAGAAAAATCTACACGCTCTCCAGAAAAGATACAATCTAAAATTGGAAGAGGTTCTCCCGTAAAGCTAGTTAGGACGAGTGTAAATATAGGGATAATTACGAACAAAAATAATAAAGTTCCAACTAGCAAATATGTAAAAATTTTCAGCAAATCTTTAATTGACTGATACAAATCTCTATCTATTCCCCTCTATCTCAATCATTAATTATCTTCACATATTCTGGTTCAATCTGCAAATATATCTCATTGCCTGGAGAAAGATCACTTCTCAAAGAATTAACTTGAAAATCTATTCCTTCCACTTCAATTATAAATTTGATCATCTGGCCCAAAAAAGTTCTACTCTTAACCGTTCCTAAAAAACTATTAACCCCTTGAGGTTCACGACACAAATTGATCGATTCTGATCTTATAGCCGCAAATTTTTCACCAGATACTTCTGTACTTTGTAAAATAAAATTGGGAGCGATCTCGTAAAAATTATCTTCACAATGTCTTACAGCAAAAATATTATTAAAACCTAAAAATTCTGCAACAAATAGACTGGCAGGTTTAGCATACAACTCAGAAGCGTTACCCTGTTGGACAATCTCACCTTTATTCATAATAGCGAGCTGATCGCAAACAGCTAGAGCTTCCTCTTGATCGTGGGTCACGTAAAGAGAAGTTATATTGGCTCTTTTTTGAATTTTTCGAATCTCTTCTCGCATCTTCAGGCGCAATTTTACATCTAAAGCTCCTAGCGGCTCATCAAACAACAAAATTTTAGGCTTGGTAACTAAAGCTCTAGCCAGAGCAACTCTCTGCTGTTGACCTCCAGAAAGTTCGCTGGGAAGACGCTCACAACAAGAAATCATCTCCACCATTTCTAAAACTTCTTCAATCTGACGACATTCATCTTTCGTTAAACTTGACTTTAAATCGCGACAGATAATGAGAAACTTAAGCCACGGATTACTTGCTTGATAACGTTTAGCCACCAATCCATAAGCTACATTTTGCCAGACATTCATATGTGGGAAGAGAGCGTAATTTTGAAAGACCATACCGCAATTTCTCTCCTCTACAGGAACGGACAGTATGTCCTCTCCATCGAGAAGTATGCGACCAGTTTGGGGAAGTTCCAGTCCAGCCAAACAGCGCAAAATTGTCGTCTTACCACAACCAGAAGCTCCCAAAAGAGCAAAAAGTTCTCCCTCGCCAATCTCTAAATTGACATCTCTTACGGCCCAAGCAGAACCGTACATTTTGCTTAAATTTTCTATCTTTACCTTGCTCAATTAATCAGCCTCAGCCTCCACTTCGTTTTGCCATTGCCTCTGAATGCGATCATAATTGGCCGACATCCATTCTATATCTAGATCCATGGCTCTATTTAATAAAGTCTGCAGAGTAATTCCCTCATCTAACCCCAGAGGCGGAGGCATATTTTCATCCAAAGAAAAGAAGTAACGGTTGATAATCTTTTGTCCTTTAGCAGAGAGACAAAAATCGATAAATCTTTGGCCATTTTCAGGATGGGGACAATTTTTAACCAGGGCTATGCCATCAGTCAAAACGGGGCTATCCTGGGGTAAATACCAAGCGATATTTTTGGCACTATCTTTTAATTGATCGTTATGGATCTGCTGATCTAAAAATTCGAGAAACTGATTTTCGAAGTGCAAACCTATGAGAGTCTCTCCCCTAGCCACAGAAAAGGCGGGCTTACCTTCACGCGTGTAGCGTTTTAAATTGTTAAATATATTTTTAAGGTAATCCCAGCCCCGATCTTCACATCCATCCTTATCGCGATAACGCCAAATAGAGGCTTCCAAAAAGAGCATAGAAGTGCCGCTCTCAGAAGGGTCCCACATCTCGATCTGCCCTTTCCAGCGCGGAGAGGCCAACTCGTCCCAAGTTTTGGGGATATCGTCTATTGAGAGCACTTGCGGATTGTAGCAATACCCTTGAGAAACCACATCTAAGGGCAACCAACGCCATAGAGGATCTCTAATGGTTAAATTTCCCTTCTTTAGAGGAATATCGCGATGATCGCGAGGCACATAAGAAGCTAAAAGATCCTCTTTAGCGGCGGCCATAAAGGGAATCATGCCGCTGGCCCCAAACCAGACATCACTGCGCGGATGACGCTTTTCGATCCTCAACCTAGCTAAGATCTTCG
>JAFSXH010000196.1 GCA_017444165.1 bacterium
AAACTTAAACCAGAACTGCACAAACTGTCCTAGAGGAGACAGTCAGTTTTTTCGGTCTTGCCCCTGCGAGCGAAGCGAGAAACTCCGAAAAAAGCTGACGCTCCAGAAACCAACCAAACGAAATACAACAAGAATGAAAACCTGGCCCAAACTGCAGAAACATCGATATTGAAAAGCAGTTGTGACTTTTTGGATAGCCGACATCTCGAAGCGAAACGGAGTGAAGCGAAGAGCGGAGGCTAAACAAAAAGCTCACAACTGCCAAACACGAACGCAACATATCAGGCTTACAACATAAAAACACACAAACTAACATATGTTATTGCTAAAAAGTTATAGACTATTGTATTTAACAACAAGGGTTATCAACTCTTGTTGACAAAGTTTTTTTATCGCCATATATGAAAGAGGAGTTTTTATGAAGAGAGAGAGTATTTAGTTTTTTTTTGTTTCCTGCTTGTCCTATTTTTAGTACTACCTGGTTGTGGTGGTAATGCACATAACTACCATTCTATGCGGATAGAATCTGAGGAGTGCATAGAATCCGAAGAGTACGGATATGGACTTTATAATAAAAGAGGTAATCTTATCTGTTCTTGGGATGAACTTGTTAATGATTACAATTTAGATGTAGAGAGAGATTATACAGACAACGACAGCAGGCCATGGGTAGAGTTATTCCAAAATGAGTCTAGTCATCGTTTAGTCTTACCTAAACACATAACTAAGATCGGCAACAATGTCTTTAGAGATTGTTCATCTCTAGTTGAGGTAGATCTACCAGACAACCTAACCACTATTGGCGATTACGCATTTGCTTACTGTACCTCTCTGGAAAGAGTCGATTTGCCAGAGACTGTGACCACTATTGGTTACCGCGCATTTTATAACTGTACTTCCTTAGAATCTGAGGAGATACCCGAAACTGAAGAAAGCATAGAATCCGAGGAAACCTCCGAACCCGAAGAGAGCATAGTCCCTGAAGAGAGTTCCGAAACTGAAGAGAGTTTTGAATCTGAGGAGACAGAAACCGAAGAGGATAGCGAATCCGAGGAGACAGAGACCGAAGAGAGTCTCGAATCAGAGGAAAGTATAGAATCAGAGGAGAGCATTGACCCTGAGGAAAGCATCGAATCCGAAGAAAGCTCTGAGTCTGAAGTGTATGGACTTTTTGATTATAACAACAACCTTATCTACTCCTGGGACACGCTTGTCAGTGATTACGACATAGATCTAGAGAAAGATTATACAGAAAATAATGCTAGTCCCTGGAGAGAGATAACTGATGACTATGACGAATGCCGTTTGGTCATTCCTGAAGGCATCACAAAAATCGGTAATTACGCTTTTTACCGTTGCCGTTTAGGTGAAGTAGATTTACCTGATACAGTAACAACTATTGGTGATCACGCATTTGCTTGTTGTGATATGTACTTAAGTATTGTCGATTTGCCAGATGCTTTAACTACTATTGGAGATTACGCATTCTCTGAATGTTATCATCTAGAAGATATCGATTTGCCAGAGACTCTAACTACTATTGGTAATTACGCATTTAATCAATGTGGATTAAATATCGATATCGATTTATCAAATAGTTCTCTGACTACCATTGGCAATTACGCATTTTATTACAGCAGTCTAAAAAGTATCGATTTGTCAAATACTAATCTGACTACAATTAGTGATCACGCATTTTATCATTGTTACTTAAAGAGTGTCGTTTTGCCGGATAATTTGACTGCTATTGGCGATTACGCATTTAGTTATAGTTACTTAGAAAGTATCGATTTACCAGATACTTTGACTACTATTGGCGAAGGCGCATTTAGTCGTAGTAAATTAAAAAGTATCGATTTATCAAATACTCTTCTGACTACCACTGGCGATAATGCATTTAGTGACACTGACTTACAGAGCTTACAGAGTACAGATTTACCAGATACTCTGACTACTATTGGCGATGATGCATTCTCTGGATGTAAATTAAAAAGTGTCGATTTGTCAAATACTAATCTGACTACAATTAGTGATTACGCATTTGCTGGCTGTTTTGACTTGGAGAGTATCGATTTACCAGATACTTTGACTACTATTGGCTACCAAGCATTCTATGAAGATTCTAGTTTAACAGCTATAACAGTGCCGACCAGCGTTTCAACTATTTACAGGAGTAGCTTTGGCTATTATTTCACTATCAATTTCGATGTAATATATGACTCAGTTACCTACACAGTAGACGACTTAGATGACTTTTTCACTGCCTTTGAAAACTACCGAAGCGGCAATACCTTTATAGGTGTATAAAGCAGTAAAAAAGAAGACCGCCCAAATTAAGAAAAAATACGGGCGGTCTTTTTTTTTAATTCGTAATTCATAATGCACAATTCGTAATTGGAATGAATTAATTCTTTCTTTCCAAAATAATTACGCATTACGAATTAAGCATTACGAATTATTAGAGATCGGGAGGCACACCCAAAAGGATATAACTTCAGACACAACCTACAAGGCTTACAAGTCAAAAAAGCAAAATGTAAAGAGACACAAACGAGGAGTTGAGAGAAAGAATTAAATTGATAAGAAAAATTTACGTACTAATAGTGCTCAGCCTGCTGTGTATACTTATTCCCTCCACAGAGGCAACCACAGAAAAATACTATAAAGAGATCCTCCCCAATGGTTTGCAAATTATTTTAGATAATGACAGTACCAATCAAGTCTGCTCTTTAAATATCTTCTGTAAGGTTGGCAGTTTCGAAGAGACGGAAGAGAACATGGGGATCTCACACTTTTTCGAACACCTCTTCTTTCGCGGCACTCCAAGTTTGAATGGACACGAATTTAAAAGGGCCATTGAATCTATAGGAGGAGTTACTAACGCCACCACGGGCCAAGACTTTACTCATTACTACATAAATTTGCCCTCTAAGCATGCACTGAAGGGCATGGAACTTTTGGCAGATGCTCTCAAAAATGCGGAGATGAGCGAAGAATCTATCGATCAAGAGCGCAAAGCTGTTTTAGAAGAGTACCGTATGAATTTAGAAAACCCCAGCCGCATAGTGGGAAATCTGCTCAACGAGTTAGCTTATGGAGAACATCCCTATAGTCGTCCTGTAATTGGCACCGAGAGCAATATACGGTCTTTTAAACGTCAAGATTTTTTGAAATTTCGCAACACTTTTATCTCTCCAGAAAGAATTACCGTAGTGGTAACAGGTGATTTTTCTCGCTTGGAGATGTTGGAACTTTTGCACAAAGAGTTTGATAATTTTAACCGTCCCAGCAAAAGATTAATAAGCAACTTTGCTAGGGTTAAACCACCTGCAAAAGAGCTGGTACAGATAAAAGAGGGGCCAAACCCTATCAGTTTTGTCGTATTGGGATACTTAGGCCCCAGCGTACAAGATAAGCCGGACATTTACAGAGTCGATGTTATGTCTTTCTTGCTAGGATTGGGCAACGGTTCACTCATAAATAAAAAAATTGTCAAAAGCTCTCTGGCCCGGGAAGGCGGCATTATGTTCAATACCCAAAGGTTTCAGGGTTTGATTACGCTCTATGCTGTCTGTGATGCTGGTAAAGAGGAAACAATCAAGAGCGAATTGCTAAATGTCATAGAACAGGTTAAAGAGGGCAAATTTAGTGAGCGCGATCTGCGCCGAGCTAAGGCTTTCTTGCGTAGCAACTATCTGATGGGTTTACAAAGTGCCTCCGGAGAAGCAGAAAACATTGGCTTTTATTCTTCTATTGACAAGGTTGAATTTATAGACACATACTTACAGAAGATTGAAAAAGTCACTCGCGAAGAGGTAATTGATACAGCCAAAAAATATTTCGGTGAGGGCCGTTATTGCCTCCAATTAAAAGGCCAGCCAGCTAAATCTAAGAACACGGGAAGAGAAGAGTGAAATATTTTAAACTATTCTTACTGATCTTACTCTGCTTTATCTCAAGTGACGTGGAAGCTAGAGAGATCAATCATCAAGCGAGAACGAGCAGAACTGTTTTAGATAACGGTTTGGTCGCTCTAGTAGTGGAAGAGCCTCAAAGTGAAGTTGTCGCTATTGAGTATATGGTACTCTGTGGTGTCAGCCAAGAGGGAAGCAATCTGCAAGGCTATAACAACTTAATTTTACAAATTCTCAAAAATCGCGTAATTAGCGATGAGTCTGGAGATGATGTAGTAGAGATCACAGGTTCTCTGGTTGACTGTGGAGCCTCAAAAGATTTTAGCCGCCTCCATGCTGTCACAACAACAGCCAATGCCAATTTTATTTTCAATCGTCTGCTTAAAGCTATCACCGATTGTAACTTCACTGAAAAAGAGGTAGAAACTGCCCGTCAGCAGATGCTAAATCTGATGGGTGAGAACGGCGGAACCTCCAGCCAACTCTATGACATATTTTTAAGCTGCTTTTACCGCCTGCACCCCTACAAGCGTTCTGTTCAGGGAGTGCCAGTGATTTTGAAAAGGGTCACTGCAGCTGAAGTCAGCCAATACTTTCGCCAAAACTTTTCGGCAGATCGCACAGTTTTAGCCGTAGCAGGAGCAGCCAACAGCCACACTATATTCGAGACCGTACGCCAAAAATGCAAAAATATGCTCCCCTCTTCCTCAAGGAAAAGTTTGGAAATTCAGTGGGAACCTAAGGCTGAAGAGCGAGAGGTCTATCTCCATTCCCGTTCTGAGTTAGCCTGGGTCTTGATAGGTTATCAAGCTCCGCCTCTGTACAGTCCCGACTACCAAGCTATGAAGGTTATTTACGGTGTGTTAGGCTCAGGACTATCTTCACGTCTGTGGTTAGAATTGAGAGAGAATCGCGGTTTAGCCTATGAAGTGGGGGCGCGTTATCCTGAACTTACAGGCCCCTCACACCTGCTCTGTCACATAATAACTAAACCGACCTCCACCGGTTTGGCTCGTCGACGCATGTTAGCCGAGATCGATAAGATTAAACGCGAAGGCATCAGTCAACAAGAGTTGAGCGACACCAAAGAGAAACTTTTAGGAGCTTATCTGTTGGAACGTGAAACCTTAAGCGGCAAAATTTTGCACCTTTGCATGGCCGAACTTGCAGGGCGGAGTTATCAAGAGGACGCTAGATCCTTGCAAGATCTCGAAAGAGTAACTGTCGAGGATGTAAAGAGAGTCGCTAATCGCTACCTTGTTGAACCGACGATCATAGTCGCTCGCCCTGGTGGAAGGCTCTACTTCGAATGATCTGCATCAAAGGCCAGGCAGAAAAGATAATCGGCCAAACGGTTGAGGTAGATTATAAGCAAGGGGTTAAAATTTTCAGGATGGAGATCGCCAACTTCGACTGCACTGCGCTCAGCTCGACGACAGACAGTTCTAGCCACATGAAATAGAGAACCGACCACAGAGGCCCCTGGAGTGACAAAACTCTTCAATTCAGGAAGCCTCTCAAGGCGCGGGGCTAAGAACTTTTCCAAACGCTCCAGATCTTCGGGCAGAGTGTAGAACTTTTTTTCCTTCCTCCCGTCGGCTAAATCAGCGGAAAGAGAAAAGAGCGTTTTCTGTATATCTTTTAATTCCGCGCTCAACTCCCCTGACAAATTTTGCGCTATGCACATCCCCAAATGGGCCTGCAATTCATCGATCTCGCCATAGGCTTTAACACGCAGATCATACTTTTTAACCCTTTGCCCACCTATTAAAGATGTCTCACCCATATCACCCGTCTTGGTAACTATTTTCACGTAAAGTACCCCAATCATAAATAAATTTATCACAAAAAATGTTTAAACTCACAAACTATAACCCCTACCTTGCAGGACAATTCTGCACTAAATACATGTGGAGCCTAAACATATGATGTGTAATCTAAAAGTTCAAACACATCATTAAATAGGATCATAATTAGATAGAACAGAAAACGAAGAGGTTAATCCTAAATCCGTATGCAGATCAACTTCAAAAGGGGGAACTTATGGATCGACATCAAGAATCAAACCCTGCTCCGTTTATAGCTGACAACGCCGATCAGACCGATGCTTATAGCAACAATGAAAAACTGATAGAAAAGTAATTATCCCAGATGGCGTTACTTCTATAGGTGAAGACGCATTTTCTTTCTGTAAGAACTTAATCAGCGTTACTATTCCCGATAGCGTTACTTCTATCAATGATCGCGCATTTCGTGGATGCAAAAGTTTAATCAGCATAGTTATTCCAAATAGCGTTGCTTATATAGGTGAAAGCGCATTTTATTACTGTGAGAATTTAACTAATGTAGTTATATCGAAAAACATTACATCTATAAGCGACAGTACATTTTCTGATTGTTATAAATTAGCTAATATAGTTATACCAGATAGCGTCACTTCTATTGATGATAGCGCATTCTACGGATGCCATAGTTTAACTGGCATAATTATTCCAGACAATGTTACTTCCATTGGTCATGGTGCATTTAAAAACTGTTTAAATTTAACAAACGTAATTATCCCTGATAGCATTACTTCTATTGGTAATAGAGCGTTTGAATATTGTTTAAGATTAGTAGACATAATTATCCCAAACAACATCAATTCTATTGGCAGAGACACATTTCGCAATTGCGACAGCTTAATAAACATAGTTATTCCAGATGGCGTTACCCATATTGGTGAAAATGCGTTCAAAAGTTGCGCAAATCTAACTAACATAGTTATTCCAGAGAGCGTCACTTCTATTGATAATTGGGCATTCGATGGATGCAAAAAATTAACAAAGATAATTATTCCAAGTGGTGTTGATTATATTGGCATAGGTGCATTTAATGATTGTACTAGTTTGACTAACGTAGTTATTCCAGACAGTATCACTTCTATCAGTAATCGTACATTTAGTGATTGTACCAATTTAGTTAATATAGATATTCCCAACAGCATTACCTCCATAGGTGAATGCGCTTTTCTTGCTTGTTGTAGTTTAAATAGCGTAATTATTCCCAATGATATTATTTCTATCGGTGCAGGAACGTTTGCCGGTTGTAAGAGTTTGACAAATATAGTTATTCCAGACAGTATCACTTCTATCGATAACTGGGCATTTAGTGGATGCAGTAATTTAATAAACGTAGTTATTCCCCCAAAGACCACCTATATAGGTAAATATGCATTTGAACATTGCAGTAGTTTAACTAGTATAACCGTTCCCGATGGAGTGACTTTTATAGGTGATGGTGCATTTTATGATTGCGAAAAGCTGACCAGCATAGTCATTCCGAAGAGTATAAATTTCATAGGTGATAATTTTATAAGCAGTGACGAAAAAAATGTTTCTGACAATTTAATAAACATAGATTATATGGGCAAAACTTATAATCTCAACGATTTTTATTCGGCCTTTTACGACCATCAAAGATCAGAAGGGAACAGTTTAGACAACTTCATTGCCTACGAAGCTGGTAAACCAAATGCTTATTCAGAAATCAAAAAACTGGTAAAAGTAATTGTTCCAAGTAGTGTGACTTCTATTGGCTGCTACGCATTTCACAGTTGTAGCAATTTAACCAGCGCAGTTATCTCAGACGGCGTGACTTCTATTGGAACAGGAGCATTTTACAATTGTACTAGTTTAACTGAAGTGGTCATTCCAGACAGCGTTACCGATCTCGGAACGTGTGCATTCATCAATTGCACCAACCTGAGAAGCATAACCATTCCAGATAATATCGATAGCATTGATAATAACACATTTTTTAAATGCGAAAATTTGAAAAGCATAACCTATAGAAACAAGACTTACACTTCACCTGAAAAGTTTGTAATACGGAAGTAATTAGGTAAATTCGCTTGTAAATATTATAAGGCGAGGTGAGCGTGGAACGGTTCGGTTTTCCCTGGGAAATGTCCAAAGAAGAATATGATAGTTTTGAGCCCAAGACAGCAAACATGTCTATGAGTGAGACTATTGACTATCTTTATAGATACATGGTGGACTTACTAGAAGTTTCCGAAGATGATCCTAAGGTAAAAAAATTGAAAGAAGGTTTTGAAAAAATAAAAAAAGAGTGCGAGGAGGAAGAAAAAGACAAACTTCAGCTATAGTTTATAATAAACACAGACTTATAAAGAGCGATTAACAAAAAAAAAGCCGCTACACTTTAAACGCAGCGGCTTCTAAAAGCTCAATATCCTTTAGTTGTTCTTGATAACCACGCGGCCAGTTGCGGGAACGGACACTGTACCTTTATCTTTGAAGTACTTTACAAAAATATCGCGCGTAATATCTAACAACTTGACAATTTCACCCTTACCCAAAGCTTTATAACTATCTCCGCCTTTAGCTAAGAACTCAGTAGTCGCTACCATGTAATAGGCTTCGCGATCCAAATCTTTACCGCCAACTTTTACAGAAGTTACAGTCTTGGTATCCATATTACAAACTACCTCCAGACCAGAAGTCTGCAAGGGGCCTACATTGGAGTTCACCATCTGTTCCATCAACTCCCAAATATCGCTGCCTTTCATCTTGACGACAACGGTAGGATCATCGAAAGGCAAGAGACGGAAGACAGAATCTAACTTAACTTCTCCGCTAGCCAAACTTTCAATACGGATACCGCCGTAGTTGTAAACGGCAATATCGGCTCCAGACTCTGTTCTCAAAGCATCACAGATCACATTTCCCAAAGTGCTATCTAAAAGACCAGCGGGACATTCCTTGGAGAGAGTTCCCTCCATCTTGCCGACGACTTGTTCCATTAGAGGGCGAACCTTAGCGTTGTATTGATCGGCAATAGCTTGAATTTCAGGATCGGCGGGAATATTGGCATCTTTAACAACGGGAATCAGCTCATATTTGAAATCATAAATTTTACCATTGTAAGGATTAACTTGGAGATCGATGTGGCCCAAGCAGCGACCGTAATGATCGGCCTGAACTACCCAGGTGTGACCACCAACATTGATAGCAGGCTCAACTCTAGTGTGACTGTGACCGCCGACAATAATATCGATAGCTGGACATCTGCGAGCGATTTCCTGCTCTGCATCTACACCACAGTGACTGAGAGCAACTATCAATTGGGCTCCATCTTTGTACATCTTAGGGATGAACTTCAGGCAAGTTTCGGCAGGATCAGCAAAGACTAGATCTTCAGTGTTGCCCTTTTTGACCAAACTAGCCATCTGATCGCTGATAATTCCAATGATACCAACCTTTATACCATTTACTTCTTTGATTATGTAAGGCTTAAAAACATTCTTGCCATCTCTGTAAACATTGGCGGCTACGATGGGATAACCAGCATTGGAGTACATCTCCTTTTGTACCTTTAGCCCCCAATCGTACTCGTGATTACCTACAGTACCAGCGTCAGCCCCCATGAGAGTTATGGCCTTGAACATCGGCTCACCATGGAAGATGTTGGAAACTGGAGTGCCTTGAGCATCATCGCCAGCATCCAAATAGAGCAAAGCCCCAGGATTCTCTTGACGCAACTCTTTAATTAAAGTGGCAATGCGCGTTAAACCACCTCTGCCCTTACTATCTGGCTCCAAATTACCGTGTATATCGTTAGTGTGAACGATAACAACTTTGCGACCTTGAGCTAAACAACAATTTTTGTCGCATTTTTCTTTGGCTTGAGCCTCAATATCACCACCGATAGTAACAGACAGTACAGCCAGTCCCATGAGCATAGCTCGAATAGCACTACCCTTTAACATATATAAAGAAGATCTCCTTTGGTTGAAAATGGCCCTCAAGTTCTAAACAAAACTCCCTCTTCCTTGCTATCTTTGCCAGCAAAAAGGTAACGCATAGCCGCTTCTAAGACTCCACCGCCAATGGCTCGCGATTTATCAGATATAGTGTAGATGTCGACCTTCTCCCCACGAGGATCACAGTCACCCAACTTTTCCTGAGAGTTTACGAAGATATTATCCCTAATCAATCCGCGCAGACGACCAGCTATAGCCACTTTAACGGGTACACCATCGACATAACCGACCACATCCTCAGCCTCAACAATATCACCCAACTTTTTAATTGCCTTAAAGGTTCCGCTGATCGGTGCTCTGATCAGACGGCGCACGCTCTCACCAGCCACAACTCCAGGAGTACCCGTATTGGCGATGGCCGATCCTCTATCGATAACCTTTCCTAAAGTTATACCGCGCATCGTCTCGATAACGTAATCGACATTCTCACCCGCTGTAAATCCCGGACCCAATCCTATAACAGCACAATTTGAACGACGCTGATCTTCTAATTCTACCTTTAACATGCGTGCATCAACGATCACGCGAGGGGAGAGTTTATCTATAATTTGTCCCTCAGGATCGATCATCACCCCTATAAATTCGCGGCGCAAAACGGATTCTATCTCAACAGGAGCCCCCTCGATCAATCGAGCCTGAACATCTTCAACAAAGACACTTCCAGAGAGTATAGCCTCCCCAAACGATACACTACAGCGAACCATGCGCGGATGGGCCACCTCAGTCATTAAAATAGGAAAACCCGAACGAAATAGGCGATAAGCCACCCCACTAGCTAAATCACCACCGCCACGTATCACTATTAGAGGAAGTCGATCCATGAAATTTACCTTTCAATCCTCGCCAAATAACTAGCGTACTCTTCTCGATTATCACAATCACAAACAGCTTGCCAATTGTCTAACGATAATCTGTAAATATTTTTGCCGTTATTCTTAAGAATAGAGTTCGCTCCCCTATCACCAGTAAGTTTTTCTATCTCAGAAAAATAACATTGAGAAAAGATAACTGGATGGCCAGCCTTATCTCCATAATAAGGGACAACTATTGCTAAATTTTTATCCCCAAGCGGCAATCGAGTATAAAAATTTAGGACTGAATCTATGTCCTCACTGCGCACAAAGGGGAGATCGGCCAACAAAAATCCGACAGCCTGCAGAGTCTCTCCGCTAATATTCCGAGCCATCTCCAAACCAACGCGCAGAGAAGAGGCCAAACCCGAAGACCAATCATCATTTATGGCAACGGTGAGTCTGTCATCTTCCAAATGAGGAGCAATTTTCGGCAAAATAACTTCCCGATTGGCCCCTAAAACGAGAATAATCTCAGAAAAAGCACTCTGCAAAGCCACCTGCAAAGTATTCTCTAACAAAGTCACATCTTTCCAAGGGAGGAGCTGTTTTATTGTCCCCATACGCCTGCTCTGTCCCGCTGCCAATATTATCAAACAGAGACTTTTTTCCAAAAAATTTCCCACCTCCATCTTAAAATGCCAGTAGTTTACAACTCCTACTTATGAAAACGGTTCTGTGGACATAAATATGTTGTAAATCAACTTTGGTTGTGCAATGTAGAGTAGTTAGCCTTCAAAGGTTGGCTTCCCCTTTACCACCTCCTTTATTCGGTTCATACATAAGCCCACCGAAAAAGATTAACTGCCCTACACTGCAAACCATCTAAACAAAATTTGCTATTTTGAGGTGAACCGACTTTTTTAATTCGTAATTCATGATGCGTAATTCGTAATGCGTAATTCGTAATTGGGATTAGTTACTTATTTCTTTCCAAAATAACTCCACACTACTAACTCAACACTACTAATTGAAACTGCCCAACACAAACACAACGTATTAGTCTTACAACGTAAAAACGCACAAGCTAGACGAAGTTTGGCCCTTTGCGGCGAATCCCAAAGGGCACAACTTACAGGACACAATACTACAACACCAACAGTTGAGAGATGTGCACATGTTAGAAAGTTACTTGAAGCATTACTTCCGACAAGACAATTTTCGCCCTCAACAGAGAGAGGTCATAGAATCACTTCTAGCAGGACGAGATGTCTTTGCTCTCTGGCCGACTGGTGCTGGTAAATCGCTGACCTACCAACTTCCAGCCCTAATGCTGCCCAATTTAACCTTAGTCATATCGCCTTTGATAGCCCTCATGCAAGATCAAGTCAGGAGACTTCAGCAACAAAATATATACAATGCGGCTTATCTAGGTTCAGATCTTACTTCCCAAGAGCAAGAGAATATCCTCACTAAGATCAAAAACGGAGGATTAAAATTGCTCTTTCTCTCTCCTGAGAAATTGACGAGTGATCGCTTTCTAGCTCAGTTGCGAGGCGTGCCAATCTCGCTTTTAGCCATAGATGAAGCGCATTGCATCTTACAGTGGGGCTATGATTTTCGCCCCAG
>JAFSXH010000197.1 GCA_017444165.1 bacterium
AAACTTCACGATTTTCTGGTAAACTTTGGGGCGGTAAACCTAGGAGCGCGTCAAGAGTACGAACAATTGAATGGACGCTTCAGCCAATTAAATGAACAGATCAGCGATATTGAACAGGCCAGTGAGAATCTGCAAAAGATCATTCAAGAGTTAGATCAATCGCTAGTAAAGAGGTTTAAGGAGGTCTTCCACAAGGTCAACCAGACCTTTGCCGCCATCTTTCAAGAGATATTTGGAGGCGGTTGGGCTAAACTAGAGCTCAGTGAAGCCGATAATTGGTTAGAGTCGGGGGTCGAAATTTCCGCTTGTCCGCCAGGGAAGAAGTTACAGAGTTTGACTTTATTCTCTTCAGGCGAAAGGGCCCTAGCCGCCATAGCGTTCCTCTTTGCCCTTTTGACTCACAAACCGAGTCCTATTGTGATCTTGGATGAGTTAGACGCGCCTTTGGATGATGCCAACGTAGAGAAGATCGCCAATAAACTTTTGGAGTTTGCCAAATCTTCACAATTTTTGATCATTACCCACAATCGCAAGATGATGGAGTTTGCCCACCGCCTTTACGGTGTCACCTCGCACGTTCCAGGCATAAGTGATCTTTTCAGTGTAGAGTTGAGTGCCAGTGATAGTAACGTGTTGTAAAACTTGTGTGTTGTGTCTGAAGTTCGTCCTTTTGGATTCTCCTCCCAGTCTGCGAGATGTCGGTTCACCGCAAAAGATCAAACTTCGTCTATAACTGTGCGTTTTTACGTTGTAAGTTTATCTTAAAACAGGTGATTAATGTTTTTTATTATTGCAATGTTTGAAAAAAGGAGAACTCAACAATTATTGGCATGAAAGCAGTTCTTCCTCCTTTATTTGACTATTAAAAATAGGGAAGGTCAGTTATTGACCCTCGATTATCCCAATCGTGAAATTTTGGATTCAATATCTAGCATGTATCTTTAGAGTTTAAATTTGCTAAAACGATTTTAGAAGTAGAGTTGAAGAGATTCGAGAAACCTAAACAATTAAAAGATAGATAATATTCGAAAACTTACGATTTTGAAGGTCGAAAAGTTATTGAAGCAGTTTTTGTGGCTGCTGGAGAAACTAGACAAGCTGTTGACTATATTGTAGAGTAGTCGTGTAGTGTTTATTACTTTTGTAAGTTTGATTTAGGGTGGAGGGCAGTTGCATGTGTGATACAGAAAACGTCTGGTGAGTCTTGCGCGCGTTGGTCAATAAAGGTGGGTACTTTTATGTTGTGTTCTCGTGTCGTTTGGCTTGTGGGCTTGGTGTATTTTTAGTTACTGGAGAGGTGTAGAAAAATGGGGAATTATTCAGATTTAGAAGCTGAACATGGAGCAAAGTATGATTTTTTTCAAAGTATCGGTCGTTATTTTGTCAAGTTTTATGAATCGATAAGGGGATTAAAGGGTAGTCAAGTTAATGAGGCCTTGGTTAATCAGGAGAAAGATGAAGAGAAGAGAGCTGCCATACGAGATATTTGTGAATATGTAGATCGGTACGATCAAAAGCTCCAGGAAATGCGTGCTAGTGGGTTGGAGCCAAGCGAATGGTTGGAACGTGAGCTTGAAGCTAGCGTAAAGGGAGCGTATCCCGAGGTTACTTCAGAGGAGATGGATGCTCTGAAAGATAGATTCGTAGCGGCTATGGACAAGGATCTTGAATTAACGACGGATATTGTGAGTGAAGAGTTTAAAGAGCTTAAAGAGATGGTTGAAGTTGCTGGTGAAGTAGAGGGTGAGGTGGAATAGCGATGAGTGGGATAGATGATAGAGTTTCTTTGGAAATTGCTTTAAATAAGCTACGTATTTATAACAGTCAGATGCTTTATATTCCTTTAGAGGATTCCGCTCTGACTGAAATGCAAAACACTATGGTCGATTATTTTAAGGCGGAGGAAAATTCTGAAAAGGCTAATGCCTTAGAAAAGTTGGTCGGTGTGGCTGCTGTAAAAGCCGTTTACGATAATCCTGATGTGCCAGATGAATATAAAGGTAGAGTGGCTAGGAGGACGGGTCGGGAACTTATCGAGGTAGCCAAACTTGCGAAGGTCAGTTATATGTATAATGAGGGCATGTTTGGAAAGGGGGAAGAAGCCGAAGAAGAACGGGATAGGAGGCTGGAAGAAAATGTTGTCATGAAAAAATACGGCCTTGTCGATAACCTTTTTAAAAGTGCGGAAAACCTTGCCAAAAAAGTGGCCACAAAGGGCTTGATCTCCTATGTTACAGAGGATCTGATTGAGAATGAACAAACGGCTAAATTTGTCAAAAGTGCTGCAATATTTGCAGTCTCCATTATACCTGAAGATATAAAAACTGGATTCAAAAAGAAGGCCAGAGAGGTGTCAGAATGTGCCGCGAATGTTGTAAAAAGGGTGGCGGAGCGTGTAAGTAATACAAGGTTAGGTAAAAAAGTGACGTCTTTCGTGGAAACTCATGTTAAGCCGCTGATTGATAGAGGGGTAAAAGTTGTTGAAAGTGCTGTTAAAACTGCTAAAGCGAAGGCTAAGTCATTGTGGACAAAAGTAAAAAGTTGGTTTGCTTAGATGGTGTTGGAGAAATTTATGAGTGGGGATTTTTTTACACAGTTAGTTACGGGAATATTGAGCTGTCCTATTATTTACATTCCGCACTTTCATTTCGGTTTTGTGGATGATGTGATCAATCGTCTCGTAGAACCCATCCAGGGTGGGAGCAGTTTATTGGGGTTAACTAAGGACAGCATCATGGAGTTTTGTGCTGCACAGGGTATAGTCTTTTTTGATTCTAAAGATGTAAATACGAAACGAGATTCTTATGCAGAGTTAGAAACTTTATTAAAAAGAGTAGTTGACGGTAAGTTTTTTAAAAAAGAGAAGATCTTTCTTTTTAAGAATCTTCATGAGTCTATGGGTGAAGTTAAGGTTCAGGCACTTTTGCAAACTTTTGCGGAAAAGTATGAACAGAATAAATACGATCCTTTAATTACGATTATTATTGTTTCGGCCGCTCCAGTTGCGATGTTGCCTGGGGAAGTGGTAGATCTGTTGTCAGTTATTGAGGTTCCGGCACCATCGAATAAGGAACTTGAAGAGTATGTTAAGAAGTTCTCCGTTTCTGGACAGTATACGTTGAAAGCTGAAGCTATTCGGGCCGATTTGTGTCGTACATTGCAGGGGTTGCAGTGGTATGATGTTCATCAGATCATGCGTTCTGTTTTATGTCGCACTGGCGAAAAACTTACTTCAAAGACTGTTAATTTAGCTTTGGAAGAGAAGAAGAGGATAGTCAAGAAGAGTGGCATTATTGAAGTCGTTGATTCAGACGTAAGTTTTAACGATATTGGTGGCTTAGATCTTATTCGCAAGGACATGGAGACTAAGCAGTACATATTTAATAATTTGACTTTAGCGAACAGTCAGAGGATTAATTTAGTTATTCCTAGGGGTATCTTGATCGTTGGTATGCCAGGATGTGGCAAGAGCATGATCGTGAAGGCTATCGCCAATTTATTCGGTGTCTCTCTTTTGCGTCTTGACATTAGTAGTTTAATGGGCAAATTTGTGGGACAGAGCGAAGAGAACTTGCGCAGGGCACTTTATACGGCGGAGGCGGCTCATCCTTGTGTACTTTGGATTGATGAGATAGAGAAAGCTTTTCATGGTGGTAATAATGCCGATGGTGATGGTAGTGATAATACAGTTATGCGCATGATGAGTTATTTTTTGACTTGGATGCAAGAGCGAAAGTCGGCTGTTTATATTGTAGCTACGGCAAATGATGCGTTACGTCCAGAGTTTATGCGCAAGGGGCGATTTGATGAAGTTTACTTTGTGAATTTTCCCAATGAGCAAGAGCGGCGGGATATTTTCTCTAAAAAAATACATCGTTTTAAAAATAGTAATCAGCACAGTACGATTTTCGATTTTACAAAGTTGACCTCTATTGATGATATTATTCGTGAGATGGATGGTTTTGCGGGAGCGGAAATTGAGTGTGTAGTTAATGTAGTTATGGAAAAGAAGTTTGTGGAGTATGTCAAACGCATTGAGGAAGAGCACAAGGTTGATACTCTCTCTGTTGTGGCTGAAGATTTTCTGAAGGTTATCAAGGACATTAAAGGTTCAATTATGAGTAAGCAGCGTTCTGGAAGTGGTAATGAGGAGAAGACTCCTATTGAAAAGATTTTGGATATGAATAATATTTATAATTTCCGTCCTGCATCGAGTAAAAATTAATTTTGAGGTTTGAATTTGTATGTTACCTGTTTTGTATATTAATGATCGTTATTGTGCATCTTTGCAGGATCTGCGTAAGATTTTCCAGAGTGGTCTTCTTAATACCTGTTCTGGTGAAATTCTTGCTGCTTGTCGTGATGGCTTGCTTTATGATTGGCTGATGAATAAAGATGAAGAGTGTAAGATAATTGCCCGTAATCTTAA
>JAFSXH010000198.1 GCA_017444165.1 bacterium
AGCTCTAAAGCTCCGACTACCCGTTCTTCAATATCTCGATCACTCAGCCCCATATTTTTGGGACCGAAAGCCACATCATCGTAAATGGTCTCTTCGAAAAGTTGCTGTTCTGGAAATTGGAAGAGCATGCCAACTTTAAAACGCACACCAGCTAAATCTGCACCCTTGGTATTCCTATCTATAGACAAACTATCAACAATTACTTTACCGCTATCAGGTACAAGTAACCCATTAAAATGTTGCACCAGAGTAGATTTACCACTACCTGTAGTTCCAATAATGCCAACTCGTTCGGCAGGAAAGATCTGCAAAGAAACATTATTTAAAGCTAAATTTTCAAAGGGAGAGCCAATCATATAAGTATGACTAACCCCCTGCAACTCGATAAAAGGAAGAGGAGCCATTTAATTAACGCTTTTTACTGCGCCGTCTTTGGTATTCTTCTAAAAATGCCTCATAGGCCATCCAGGTCATATCGGCCGTACGCCTCCAAGACATATGTTGAGCCCGTTCTAAACCTCTTGTGCGCATCTGCATACGCAAATTTTCATCGTTCATAACACCTAAAAGAGCATTGCGAACATCCCCTAAATTATGAGGATCAAACATAACAGCCGCGTTGCCTGCCACCTCGGGGAGACAAGAGGTGTTAGAACACACTACGGGCGTACCAACAGCCATAGCCTCTAAAAGCGGCAAACCAAAACCTTCCATCAAAGAAGGAAAAGCAAAAAGACCAGCAGCTGCATATAACATGGGCAACTCTTCTTTGTCGACGTAACCCATCCAAACTATCTGCTGATGAGGGAATTTTTTCACCAAATAAAGCTGATCTTCTTTAGAATAAGGACCAGCAAAGACGAATGGCCAGGGACACTGGGGAGCTGTAGCCTGCAAAATAGCCTCAACATTCTTTACACCCAATAGAGTGCCGACATGCAAAATAAATTTAGCGGGCAATCTTCTGCGCTGGCGATACTCGTTTACTTGAGAGGCATAAGGCAAGACGAAACGATCAGAAATACCATTCCAAACCGTTCTCGTAGGGGGAGAATTTTTTAAATTAAAGTGTAAAGCATTATCAGTATACTGAGAGATGGTAATTATACCATCTAAGGCACTGTGATTTTGTACAATTTTACTATATAAAAATTTAAGAGTAGCAAATTTCAGAAAGTTGCTGTTATAAAAACAATACTGAGGATGAGTAACTGCTGTAATATCGTGTACTGTAGCAATTCTTGGAACTCCTAGATCGACCATAGGAAAGCCCATCTGAATATCTATCACATTTGTAAAATGGATCAAATCGGCTGCTGTAGCTAATTTCTTAAAAGCCTCTAAGTTATTGTTAGCATCGTGACGAAATCCTAAGTATTTCATGCCAGGAAAATCAGAAGGTTTAGGTATTTCATATATCTGACATAAATTCAAATATTTAGGATCTAAAGAGATAGGAATTTCTGGCCAAGCAAAGAGAACGACTTCGCGTTGCTTAGTGAGATATTGAATTAAAAGTTCTCGCACATAGGTGCCAATTCCGCGATATTGATTCTCCGTCTGCAGAGGTCTCACGTCTAAAGCAACGCGCATATTATCTTAGCTCCATCTCTTTACTTTTTAGCCACACGCGGGAGGCTTTCTTTAGGCGTTATAGCTATCCTACGCTCTCTCACTCAAACTTTGTGAGATATTTTCAGCTAAAATTTTCCAATCATCACAATAAGTGAGAGAGTAACCTTTTTTATTTAATAATTCAATTAACTTAATAATTTGTGGCAATTCCAAGTTCGCTCTCTTCACCAATTCACTTCGTGCAAACAACTCCTTAACCGAACCATCAAAAGCCAACTGCCCTTTATCAATAACCAAAACTCTATCACCGTGAAGAACCTCTTCCATATGGTGAGTAACGTAAATAATGGCAATACCCAACTCGCGGCGCAAAAAATCTATAGCTTCTAAAACATTCTCCCGCCCTTGAGGATCGAGCATAGCGGTAGGTTCATCCATAATCATGTATTGAGGATACATAACCAACACACTAGCTATCGCCACCCGCTGAGTTTGGCCACCAGACAAATAATGAGGTTCCTTATAACGCAACTCCTCAATATTTAATGCCCGCAAGCTCCAATCTATACGCCGACGAATCTCCTGAGGATCTATACCCAAATTTTCTGGCCCGAAAGCTAACTCATCCTCAACAGTGGAAGCAACCAATTGTCTAGTGGGATCTTGGAAGATCATTCCCACTTTTTGCAAAATTTCAAGAGAATTTTCTTCCTTACTGGTAGATAATCCATCGACAACAATCTCACCCGCATTCGGTAAAAGTAGTCCGTTCATCAAACGAGCCAGTGTAGTCTTGCCAGAACCATTACCACCTAAAACAGAAACAAATTCTCCTGGATTAATGATAAAATTTACATTTTTTATAAACTCTGTCCCCTCTTCATAAGAGAAGCAGACATCTTTAAATTCGATCACTGTAAAAATTACCTAAAAAAACAAAAGCCCTAGATTCTCTCTGAGAGAGAACTAAGGCCCGAACGTTAAAAAATTAACTAAACTACTTCACCAACTTCACAATAGCCATGGGAGCACCATCGCCTTTGCGGAAACCGTTGTGAATAACGCGGACGTAACCACCGCACTTGTTGCCATTGTGCCTCTCAGCATAACGGCGAGCCAAAACGTTGAAAATATCCAAACCGACTTCATGGTCGCTTATGTGACGGAAGACACGACGCTTACAAGCCAAAGCATCAGCTCTATTCTGTCTGTACTCTTCACTATCAGCTTCACCTTTGAAGGAATCCTCAATAGCTACAGCCTTGCGAGCCCAAGAGAGAATATTCTCAGTAAAGCGGGCAACTTCCTTAGCACGAGTAACTGTAGTCTCGATCTGCTCCTCTCTCAAAAGAGAAGTAGCCATATTTCTCAACATAGCTATACGATGACCAGTCTGACGGCCTAAGGTGCGAGTGCGAACTTTGTGCCTCATCGAAATTTCTCCTAATAAAAACCTAAACTATACAACAACGTTACAAGAAGCAAACCCCACCTTAGTTCTGACTATCAGGGGTACCAGGTTTCAAAGACAAACCGCGCTCCTTCAGCTTATCCTTAATCTCATCCAAAGATTTCTGACCAAAATTCTTGAGCTTCATCAACTGATTCTCGCTGTAGGTCAACAAATCACCTACATAGGCAATCCCAGCTCGTTTCAGACAATTGAGAGAACGAACAGACAACTCAAGATCTTCGATCACCGTTCCGTCTTTGCTCATCTGCGGAACTTCTACCTCTTCAACCGTCTCAGGCTGAGACTGCAAACGAGCAAACTGCTCAAAACGCTCCTGCAACATAATAGCTGCATTAGAAACAGCCTCACTGGGCTTTATACTGCCATCAGTCTCTACTTCTAGCACCAATCTCTCAAAGTCGGTCCTCTGCTTGACACGAGTATCCTGAACCTCAAAGTTAGCGCGAACAACAGGACTGAATATAGAATCGATAGGTATAGTGCCTATTCCCTGCTGTTCTTGGCGGAACTGCTGCTCGGCAGGCACATAGCCAGTACCCAATGATGCAGTCATATCCATAACCAACTTAGAAGTATCATCTGTCAAAGTGGCGATCTTGAGCTCGGGATTGAGAATCTCAACCTCAGCATCGGCAGAAATATCAGCCGCCGTAACTATGCCCTTGCCACGAGCCTCGATGTGCAAAATCTTCTCTTCCTGAGTATTGAGACGCAGACGAAGCTTCTTCAAATTTAAAATAATCTCCGTCGTATCTTCCTTGACACCTGGAATCGTCGAAAACTCATGTAAAACTCCATCAATATGGATATGAGTAACTGCCGCACCTATCAACGAAGAGAGCAAAACACGCCTAAGAGAATTGCCAAGTGTAACGCCGTAACCACGCTCCAAAGGTTCAGCAATAAAACAATTATCGCCAACCTGGCGAACGTCAAAACTAAGCTGATCGTTTTCTAACATTTTTGTGCCCGGCATCAATACACCTCAAATTAAGTCGCTCTATTTTGCAATCAAAGAGCGTCACCACTAAACTAGATCTTAGCGGAAAGACGCTCCCAAAACGGTCAGTACTAACCCATACGGTTGTAGTACTCAACGATAACCTTTTCATTAATGTCCACGGCGATCTCATCTCTAGTAGGCATAGACAAGATCTTGCCCTGAGCCTTAGTAGAGTCGAGCTCTAACCAAGCGGGAACTTTGCGCACACGAGCGGAATCGAGCGAACGCTGATTCAACTCCTGATTAGCCAACTTCTCACGGAGCTCGATAACCATACCTGGCTTGACCAAGAAGGAAGGTATATCAACCTTGCGGCCATTGACCAAAATATTACCATGAGCTACCAACTGACGAGCAGCGGGACGAGAAACGGTAAAGCCAAGACGGTAAACGACACTGTCGAGTCTGCGCTCTAAGATGCGCAGGAAGTTGTCGCCCGTAATGCCCTCTTGACGAGAAGCCTTAGAAAAATAGCTTCTGAAGACGCGCTCAGTAACTCCATACATACGGCGAAGTTTCTGCTTTTCGCGTAACTGAACGCCATACTGAGTCACACGGCGACGCACACTAGAACCATGCTGTCCCGGAGGGAAGGCGCGACGATTCATCGCACACTTTTCAGAGAGACATCTCTCACCTTTCAAGAACAGCTTAGTATTCTCACGCCGGCACAACTTGCAGACCGGCCCTGTATACCTAGACACGGAAAATATCCTCCCAAGAATAGGAGCGATTCAAAATCGCAAAATCTTAAACTAACTAGAACTATACCCTACGACGTTTCGGAGGGCGGCAACCATTATGTGGAATGGGGGTAACGTCACGCATGATAGTGACATTTAAACCTGCGGTCTGAAGAGCACGGATAGCGGCTTCACGACCTTGACCAGGACCCTTCACATTGACGACAACCGAACGCATACCGTGCTCAATAGCAATCTGAGCTGCCTTTTCTGCAGCTATCTGAGCGGCGTAAGGAGTACTCTTGCGAGAGCCTCTAAAGCCGTGAGCACCAGCGGTTGACCATGACAACGCGTTTCCTGCGGGGTCTGTTATGGTGACAATAGTATTGTTGAACGTAGACTGGATGTGAGCTACACCACTAGGAACGTTCTTAATAATCTTCTTGCCGCGACCACGAACGCGGCTTTGCTTTTTAGCCATCTTCTATCTTCCTACGCTTTCTTACTGCGACCGACAGTGCGCTTGGGTCCCTTGCGGGTGCGAGCATTGGTCTTAGTGCGCTGACCACGCACGGGAAGATTGCGGCGATGGCGGATACCACGATAGCATCCAATATCCATAAGCCGTTTAATGTTCTGAGTAATCTCACGGCGGAGATCACCCTCTACTTTGTACTTATGCTCAATGATCTCACGAAGACGAGTAACTACATCTTCGGAAACATCACGAACGCGAACGAGTGGGTCAATACCCACTTCCTCTACAATATGACTAGCTGTGGTGCGTCCAATACCGTAAATATAAGTAAGAGCAATACCTATACCTTTATCTCTCGGCAAATCGACGCCGGCGATTCTGGCCACGAATCGATTCCTCCTATCCCTGGACCTGCTTATGTTTGGGGTTGGTGCAGATTATCCTAACCCGTCCTTTACGCGTAATGACGCGGCATTTCTCACAGCGTACGCGCACAGAAGGTTTCACCTTCATAATCTTTCCTCCAGATATTATCGACAAATATCTATACAAAAACTTTGGAAACTACGTTGCATTTTTCCCGCCTGAAACGGAGGCAAACCCTAGCAGCCTTGAGTTCTAGCTACAGAACCATTCAAAAAGGGTCGGAAATTATGCTGGAGCATTCTATCTTAAAAAGAAACTTTAGTCAATACCGTTAGTCAAGATCCTTGGTTCACCATCGGTTATGGCTACAGTATGCTCAAAGTGAGCCGATGGCTTGTGATCGCCCGTAACATACGTCCAACCATCGTCTAACTGGTAGACTCTAAAAGTTCTCAAGTTGATCATGGGTTCTATGGCAATAACCATACCCTTGCGCAACTCTTCACCCTTAAAGCCACAATCGAAATTGGGCACTGTAGGTTCTTCGTGCATTACTCTGCCAACACCATGACCAACTAAGACCCTTACTACACCAAAACCGTTCTTTTCAGCGTGATCCTGCACAGCCACACCGATGTCTCTAATGTAATTGCCAGCTTTAGCTTGAGCTATTCCCAAATAGAGACACTCCTCGGTAACTTTAACTAGACGGCGCACATCTTCAGGCACTTCACCAACTATGTGAGTCCTGGCCGCGTCAGAGACCCAACCATTCAAGGTTACCCCGCAGTCGATACTGACTATATCACCATCTTGAATGACTCGCTTGCCTGGAATACCGTGAACGACCTCATCGTTGATCGAAATACAACACGTACCTGGGAAACCACCATAACCTAAAAATGTCGGAATACCACCGTGACTGCGAATAAACTCTTCCGCTAATTTATCTAACTCTCCCGTTGTGATACCAGCGCGACAATTTTGAGCCAACATGTCGTGGCACGCACTCAGAACATTGCCCGACTTCTTCATGAGCTCGATCTCTTGGGGAGTCTTGATCTTTATCTTATCGTGTTTCATAAATTAAAACCCATTTTTTGCAATATAGTCTAAAACGTCTTTTTCAACCGCCATTGAACCGCGACTGCCATCAACATTGAAGAGTAAATTCTGTTTTTCATAATAATCTAAGAGAGGAGCCGTCGACTTGCGATAACTATCCAAACGATTCTGAATAACTTCTTCGTGATCATCACTTCTGTGAACTAATTCATGTTGACAATTATCACAAATATTCTCCACTTTAGGAGGCTTATTAACGATATTATAAACAGCGTTGCAATTGGGACAGACACGGCGAGTAATTAAACGCTGAATCAAAACCTCATCAGGCACAGAGAAAGCGATCACTACATCTAAAGGTTTACCAGCCTTGGCTAATCTCGCTTGCAAAGCCTCGGCCTGAGCCACAGTGCGAGGGAAACCATCGAAGATAAAACCTTTAGCACAGTCTGGTTTTTCTAAACGATCAAAGACTATATCCAGGACTAATTCATCGGGAACTAATTCACCCTTATCGATATAAGAAGCGATCTTCTGTCCGAACTCGCTCTTCGTAGCTCTATGCTCACGGAAAATATCACCCGTAGAAATGTGAGTAATTTGCAATTTTTCGATCAAAGAACCAGAGAGAGTACCCTTGCCACAACCAGGAGGGCCGACTAAGACACAACGCATAATAAAAAACTCCTTAAAAGAAAATAAGCCGAGGAAATTTTTCAGATTCCCTGCGGCTTATTACACAAAAATCTAAAATTTACTTCATGAATCCCTGATAATGGCGCAAGGTCAAACGAGCCTGGATCTGTTGCATAACATCCAAAGCTACACCCACAATAATCAGGAGAGATGTGGATCCTAAGAAGAATGTATTGACCTTAGTCAACTGCATTATGTACGTAGGGGCCACAGCCAAAACAGCCAGGAAGATAGCGGAGATAAAAGTTATTCTAGAAAAAACTTTCTCCAGATACTCAGCGGTAGGACGACCAGGACGAATACCAGGTATAAAACCGCCAGACTTCTTTAAGTTGTCCGCTACATCATTGACATTAAAAGTAATGGCAGAATAGAAGTAAGTGAAGAATATTACCAAAGCGGCGTAACAGAGATTATAGATAACACCGCGCGGATTGAAGATGTGTTCCACATTAGCCGCTAGTGCCGCTATACTAGGATGAGTACCACCCCAAACAGCATTCAAAACTTGAGTGACAGTGTTGGGCATGTACATGATAGAAATAGCGAAGATGATAGAGATTACACCCGCGTTATTGACACGAATAGGCAAATAACTCGACTGTCCACCATACATCCTATTACCTACTTGACGTCTGGGATACTGGATAGGGATTTTGCGCATTCCTAAATGAATAAAAACGATGCCCGCTACCAGAGCAACTAAGATCAAAGCGAAGATACTTAAAGAGACATAGTAAGCAGCACCTTGTACATTAGCGACCTGCAAACTGGTAACTAAATAATCGGGGAATCTCAAGACAATACCACCGAAGATGAGCATAGAGATACCATTGCCGATCCCCTTGTCGGTCATTAACTCACCGAGCCACATCAAGAGCATAGTTCCCGTAACCATGGCTACTACAACCATGACGTAAAAACCCAAACCAGTCATAGTGAAAACACCAGAATTTCCACCAGAGTAACGGGCTAAAGAGAAGGTCATGAATATAGCCTGCAAAGTAGCCAAGAATAAAGTCAGCAACCTAGTGTATCTGCCGATCTCCTTACGTCCCTGCTCTCCACCTTCTTTTTGCAACTCTTTGAGCTGAGGAATGACCACTGTCAAGAGTTGGATAATAATGGAGGCGTTGATGTAAGGTGTAATACCCATAGCCGCTACAGAGAAGTTATTCAAAGCACCACCAGTGAACATTCCCAAAAAGCGGAAGAGTTCACCCTTGGAGAGCAGAGCATTCCAAACGTCCTTATTTACGCCAGGCATACCGACGTGTACGATCAGGACAAAGATGGCTAAACCGATGAATACCCACATCAAGCGGTTGCGAATATCGTCTGATTTTAACACATCAACAGGATTGGCCACTTTTAGATTTCCTCTACAGTTCCGCCAACCTCAGTGATAGCTTCCCTAGCCGAAGCTGTGAAAGCGTGAAGCTGAACGGTGAGCTTCTTAGTCAAAGTACCATTACCGAGAACCTTGATGGGGTTATTCAAATTGCGAACAATACCAGCGCGATGCAAGGATACGGGATCAACAGTATCGCCATCATTGAAAACTTCCAAAGCACCTAAAGATACTTCAGTAAACACTACGCGGAAAGGATTTTTGAAACCGCGATACTTAGGCAATCTGCGATACCAAGGAGTCTGACCACCCTCAAAACCAGGAGCCTTGAGTCCGCCAGAACGTGAACCCTGACCATTAGAACCGCGACCAGCAGTCTTCACACTGCAACCGTGACCGCGACCGACGCGTTTACGGCGATGACGAGAACCAGGGTTAGGAGTAATATTGTTGGGATACATAGGTAAAGACCTATGAGGGCGAGCAGTCTTATCTGTAGACATCTTTACAATTTCCTTTTTCATTATTATAAAAATTGCTCACCCGTGATAATGAATGAGCAATTTTACGGGCGCAAAACTATAAAGAGTGGTTTAACAAAACCACTCAACTTAGTTTTACTCGGCTTGGGCCTCTTCTGTATTCTGTACGCGGTGAGCAGCCTGCTCTATCTCAGCAGCAGCCTTGCTTCCGACTAACTCTACAACCTCTTTGCCACGGTTGCGAGCAACCTGACTGGCGTTAAAGAGACTGGACAAGCCCTTAATAGTAGAATAAACAATGTTAATCTTATTAGCCGAGCCTATAGACTTGGTGATGATATTATCGATACCAGCACACTCTACAACGGCACGAACGGCAGAACCAGCAACAACTCCAGTACCAGGAGCAGCGGGTCTGAGTACTACATGAGCAGCACCATAATAAGAATCAACAGCGTGAGGGATAGTAGTCCCCATCAAGGGAACACGGATGAGGTTCTTGCGGGCTTCTTCACCACCCTTGCGTATAGCCTCAGTATTGTCGATAGCTTTACCGATACCAACACCTACACAACCCTGACCGTCACCTACAACTACCAAAGCGGCAAAACCAAAACGCTTACCACCTTTGACGACCTTTGAAACACGCTTAACTTGTACAACAACTTCCTTGAGGTCGAGCCCTGCGGGATCGATACGGTTCCTCATATTAATCCTCCTGAATGTAGCCTAGAACTCTAAGCCCTGTTCGCGAGCACCTTCTGCTAAGGCCTTAACGCGCCCATGGAACTGATAACCGCCACGATCAAAAACGACACAAGTTATTCCCTTTTCCTGGGCTCTCTTGGCGCAAAGCTGACCTACTAACTTAGCCATCTCAATGGGAGAGACTTCCTTATCGCGCAAAGCTTTCTCCAAAGAACTCGCTGCAACGAGAGTGTGACCTACTTGATCATCAATAACCTGAGCATAGATATGCTTGGCAGAACGGAAAACAGCTAAACGAGGTGAATCGGCAGTGCCGCTGACTTTCTTGCGAATGCGAGCGTGACGATACTGACGAGAAGCATTACGAGAGACTTCCATAGTTTACTTACCAGTCTTTCCGGCTTTACCAGCCTTCATATTGATAACTTCACCAACGTAGCGAATACCTTTACCTTTATAGGGTTCCGGAGCTCTGAGCTCGCGCAAATTGGCAGCTACTTGACCGACCTGCTGTTTGTTGGGACCACTCACGTGAATTCTGTTTATTTTGGCACGATTATCTACTTCAACAGCGAACTCGATGCCAGGGATGGGATCAACATTAATGGGATGAGAATAACCCAACTTGAGAGTAAGTCCCTTACCGTTCATAGCGATGCTGTAACCTACACCGATCACATCTAAGGAAACCTTATAACCCTGGGTAACTCCAACAACCATGTTGTTGATCAAAGTACGAGCCAAACCGTGCTGAGCTTTGCTCTCACGCTCATCATCGGGACGGGAGACCAAAATATGGCCACCTTCAACTCTAACTTCTAATTTATCACTAATCGACTCTGTGAGTTCTCCCTTAGGTCCTTTAACATGGACTTTACCAGGCTCTACAGAGACCTCTACACCCTTAGGAAGAGCAATGGGTGTTTTGCCAATTCTGGACATTTTATTCCTCCTGCAGTACTCGCTGGGCACTGCCGTGCAGTAATTTCCTACCAAACGTAGGCGAGAACTTCACCGCCGACTCCGAGTTTACGAGCCTGCTTGCCGGTAATGACACCTTTAGGGGTAGACATAACTACAGTGCCTAAACCGCCATAAATACGGGGAATCTCATTGGCTCCGACATAAACTCTCAAACCAGGACGGCTGATGCGCTTAATACCATTGATAACACTCTCATTATCGGGGCCGTATTTTAATTTGATATGGATGACGCCTTGAACACCAGTTGAGGCGACCTGATAACTTCCGATATAACCCTCGCGCAAGAGCACTTTGGCAATCTGCTCTTTGAGCTTGGAAGCCGGAATGTCCACCTGCTCGTGAACGGCTACATTAGCGTTCCGAATACGTGTGAGCATGTCGGCAATGGGATCTGTGGTGGGCATTTCATTTCCTCCTAATAAAGCCAAATCCGGCAATCCCTCCGGAAGTGGCACGCGCCATTATGCGCCGAAAAATCTTTACCAACTAGACTTAGTTACGCCAGGAATCTGACCTAAGTGAGCACGCTCTCTAAAGCAGATGCGGCAAAGTCCGAATTTACGAAAATAAGCGTGAGGGCGGCCACAAAGTTTGCAGCGATTGACCGCACGAACTTTGAACTTAGGGGTCCTTCTAGCCTTAACCTCTTGTGCTGTGGTAGCCATTAAACTTCCTCCAAATAATTACTACTTAGCGAACGGACAACCGAGAGCACGCAACAGGGCATATCCCTCTTTGTCTGTCTTAGCGGTGGTCACTACACAAATATCCATACCACGCACTTTATCGACCTTATCATAATCAATTTCTGGGAAAATGATCTGCTCTTTGAGGCCGAAAGTGTAGTTGCCGCGACCGTCAAAAGACTTAGGGGAAATACCGCGGAAGTCTCTGATACGAGGGAGAACTACGTTGAAGACTTTCTCCAAAAAAGCCCACATAATGTCACCGCGAAGGGTAACTTTACAGCCAATCTTGGCTCCTTCACGAAGTTTGAAATTAGAAATGGACTTGCGAGCCTTAGTGATAACTGGAGCCTGACCAGTAATGGCACGCATATCAGAAACTGCACCTTCGAGTGACTTAGGATTCTGAATAGCTTCTCCCACACCCATATTGACAACGACCTTCACTAAACGAGGTACACACATGTCGTTGCAATTAAGCTCTTTTTTAAGGGCAGGGAAGATCTCCTCATTATAAGTCTTCTTGAGTCTAATATTAGCAACCGGTGGACGACCACCAGGGGCAAATTCTTCCTTCTTCTTCTTGGGAGCAGAAGGGGTCTTTCCTTGCTTAGCCACTGAAATTCTCCTCCTCCGTGGATTTCCGACCCACGGGGTAAATAGTTAGATTAAAATATCTAAAACTGCTCGTGACACTTACGGCAAACGCGATGCTTGCTCTTATCAGCGTCTATTACAACAGAGGGACGGGTAGGTTTGCCACACTTGGGGCAAACTAACATCACATTACTGACATGAATGGGCATAGCCTTCTCTACAATACCACCCTGCGGGAAGCGAGGAGGACGAGCCTTCATGCAACGCTTAACAAGGTTCACGCCCTCAACGACAACTCTGTCCTTCTTGCGATCTACAGACAGAACCTTGCCGCGCTTTTTGGCGCACTTGCCACATAAGACGACAACCTCGTCATTTTTCTTAATATGAGCCATGTGTAAACTCCTAAAAACTTACAAAACCTCGGGGGCCAAAGAGACGATCTTCATAAAATCGCGATCACGCAACTCACGGGCTACGGGCCCAAAGATACGAGTCCCACGGGGATTACGATCTTCTTTAATAACTACAGCGGCGTTCTCATCAAATCTGATATAAGAGCCATCGGGACGACGGATAGGTTTCTTGACACGGACCACAACGGCCTTAACCACATCGCCCTTCTTTATGGCTGCTCCAGGCTGCGCCTGCTTAACGGTAGCAACGATAACATCGCCAACACTAGCGTAAGTCGTAGTAGAGCCACCGAGAACTCGGATGCAGAGGAGCTCACGTGCGCCAGAATTGTCGGCGACCTTGAGCCTAGTCTCCTGCTGGATCATTTCATTACTCCTTCATTTCTTGCCGGCGTTTACCCCGTAGCCGGGCGTTCCGCCGTATCAGCAAAAAAAATTAGTTAAATACTAACGGGCTTTCTCGACGATCTCAACCAAACGCCAGCACTTCATCTTAGAATAGGGTCTAGTCTCTTGGATCTTGACGATGTCGCCCTTGCCGCACTCATTGTTCTCATCGTGAGCATGGAACTTCTTGCTCTTATGGATGAACTTCTTATAAATAGGGTGCGCAAATTGACGGGTTACTTTAACTACGATAGTCTTATCACCGGCGCAACTGACAACTTCACCGATTCTAACCTTGCGGATTCCACGTTCTTCGCTCATTACTTAATCCCCTTAGCCTGCCTAAACTCTTTAATTTCAAGCTCACGGATCACGCTATGAATTCTAGCAATCTGCTTTTTAACCAAACCAACACGCGAAGTATCCTGCAAATGACCCGTAGCTAATTGAAAGCGGAGGTTAAACAGTTCCTGCTTCGCATCAACTAAACGACTACGCAAAGCGTTCAAGTCGAGTCCAGCGAGCTCCTTACGTTCCTCTTTCAACTTCATAACTATTCACCACCCAATCTTTCACGGGTAATAAAACGGGTCTTCATAGGGAGCTTGTGAGCAGCTAAACGCATAGCTTCACGAGCAACATCTTCGGGAACACCCGCTACCTCAAAAAGAACTCTACCAGTATGAACCACGGCTACCCAGTAATCAGGAGCACCTTTACCAGAACCCATACGAGTCTCAGCGGGCTTCTTAGTAGCTGACTTATCAGGGAAAACCTTAATCCAAACCTTACCACCGCGCTTAATGAAACGAGTCATAGCTACACGAGCGGCCTCAATCTGTCTATCAGTCACCCAACAAGGCTCCAGACTCTGAATACCATACTCACCAAAGGCCACGGTATTACCGCGCAAGGCCTTTCCTGTCATACGGCCGCGGTGTGTCTTACGATACTTAACCCTCTTAGGGCTCAACATAATATTATTCCTCCACGCGATCGTAACTACAAAATGCCGTACAAGTATAGTCAACTCGACAGCATTTTGCAAGTCACCTGCGAAAAATTTTTAACGCTTGGACAAAATGTCCCCACGATAGATCCATACCTTTACACCGATAACACCATAAGTAGTATTAGCCTCTTTAACAGAGTAATCTACATCGGCTCTCAAAGTGTGTAAAGGAACCTTGCCCTGGAAAGTGCGCTCACTGCGGGCAATTTCGCTTCCACCTAAACGACCAGAAACTTGGATACGGATGCCCTTAGCACCAGCTTTCATAACGCGGCCAGCAGCCTGCTTCATAGCTCTGCGGAAGGTAACACGTTTTACTAACGCATCAGCAATATTCTCAGCAACCAACGAAGCCTCAAGCTCGTGGTGATTGACTTCTTGAATAGAAATCTTAACGGGCTTCTTGAGCATCTTTTCCAATTTTTTGCGCAACTCATCAATACCAGCACCGCGTCTGCCAATGATCAAACCAGGTTTCGCAGTATTGACAATGACGTGAATCTTACTAGTGCGCTCGATCTCAACTCTAGTCACACCAGCATTCTTATTCTCTCTAGCCACAAAGTCACGAATTCTCATATCCTCGTGTAACCAATCAGCATAACCTTTCTGACAGTACCAACGAGAATCCCAACCTCTGATTATACCAATACGAAAACCATTGGCATTAATTTTCTGACCCATTAACGCACGCTCTCTTTCTCTTTGACCACCACAGTGATATGGCTAGTTCTCTTGTGAAGCTGGCTAGCACGACCACGAGAACGAGGGAGCCATCCTTTACCAGTAGGACCTTCATCGACATAGGCGCGATAAACGACCAACTTATCCGCATCTAAATGGCTGTTGTTCACAGCATTAGCTATAGCGGATTCCAAAACTTTAAGCATAGTACCAGCAGCGCGCTTATTGGTGTACTTTAACAGATTAACAGCAGCAATAGCTGGCTTGCCATAAATAGCAGTAGCACACAGACGCAACTTGCGGGGGGCCATGTGTACATATTTAGCTACAGCTCTGACCGCTTTATCTTCGGTCTTACTTGTAGCAGCAGACGTATTGTCAGCCATGAGATTCCTCCGAACTTCTTTCAAGCCTAAATCTTATTTCTTAGCAGCAACTTTGGTCTTCTTCTCAGCCTTGCCGCCAGCGTGACCACGGAAAACTCGCGTGGGAGCAAACTCACCCAACTTGTGTCCAACCATCTCTTCAGAGATATAAACAGAGACGTGAGCCTTACCATTATGAACGGCGATAGTATGACCGATCATTTCAGGGGTGATAGTGCTGGCACGAGACCAGGTCTTCACTAATTCTTTTTTATTCTCAGCATTGAGCTTATCGATCTTCTTTTGAAGATGCTCGGCCACAAACGGGCCCTTTTTAATTGAACGGGACATATGATTCCTCCATAAAACAGCTTCACATCAATATGTGAAAGCTAGCTGCCCTTATTTGTGGCTACGACGCCTTACGATCATCTTGTCGCCAGGCTGTCTCTTGCGGGTCTTCAAACCATAAGTGGGCTTACCCCAAGGAGTAGTACTAGGACGACCAGGGGTAGACCTAGCTTCACCACCACCATGTGGGTGATCACAAGGGTTAGTAGCAACACCGCGGATATGGGGTCTCTTACCCATCCAACGAGAGCGACCAGCTTTACCAATCATCATGTTCTCATGATCGATATTGCCGACCTGACCGACGGTAGCACGGCAGACGATAGGCACTTTACGGACTTCGGAAGAAGGCAAACGCAAGAGAGCGTAACGTCCCTCTTTAGCCATCAACTGAGCGAAAGATCCAGCAGAGCGAGCCATCTGAGCACCACAGCCCGGATGAAGTTCTACATTGTGAACAATAGTACCAATAGGCATATTCTTCAACATCATGGCATTGCCAGTCTTAATATCCTGAGAATCACCAGAAATAACGGTGTCGCCAACTTTCATATTATTGGCAGCCAAGATATAACGCTTTTCGCCATCGGCATAATTCAAAAGAGCGATATGAGCAGAGCGGTTAGGATCGTACTCGATAGTAGCGACTCTGGCAGGAATATTATCCTTGTCGCGGAGCCAGTCGATGATACGATACTGACGCTTATGACCGCCGCCACGATGACGAGCAGTGACACGCCCTTGAGCATTGCGACCAGCAGTTACTTTGTGAGGAACGAGCAAAGATTCTTCAGGCTTAACTTTGCTCAAATTAGTCTTATCCATGACCGACATGAAACGACGTCCATTAGTTGTCGGCTTATAGAGTCTGGTAGGCATTTATTTCTCCTTCCGTGGGTATACGCGAGCAGATGGACCAGAGAACGCATCTACTATTTGCACCCACAACTGAGGCATCCTTATAAAAAATAGAACTGCCGTCCTAAAAAGGAAGGCAGGGACAACCTCATAGCCATGCTCGCGAATTTAAGCACAAATGACGTAAATTATCAAGACTTTATTCGCAAATTTGCAATTTGTTAACAAATTAGAAAAAGCGAGTCAAAGCCCAACTCCAACTCGCCTTTTACTTAAATAAGCAAAAACTTATTGCTCAAATAAAGGTACGCCCGCAATCTCGATCTTATCACCAGCTTTTAAGGTGACATACGCCTTCTTGTAATCGGGACGCTTGCCATAGATACGACCGCGTCTCTTCATCTTACCCATGACGCGAACGGTAGTAATTTTAGTAACCGTCACATCGAAGATAGACTCAACAGCATTGCGAATGTCGAACTTATTAGCTTTGATATCCACCAAGAAAGTGTACTTGTTATCAGAATTGAGACTCATGCTCTTTTCTGTGATAACGGGGCGAATCAAAACATCCCTCATTCCACGACGGAAATTGTGGACAGAACTGGGAATTTTCTCTGTAGCCATTACGCTAAGACCTCCTCGATAGCTTTGATAGCATCGCTAGTAGCCACGACCTTAGCGGTATCTACTACATCTAATAAATTCAAGTTGCGAGCCTCAACAACGTAAACATTGGGGATATTGGCAGCGGACCTGACAGTCTTCTCATCGCGGTTGGCGACGATAACCAATACACGACCCTCATTGGGAGCAACCTTAATATTATCGAGTACGGAGATAAAAGCCTTAGTCTTGTACTCTTCCATTTCCAGCTTATCCAAAGCGGTGAGACGAGCATCGCTGACGCGCTTGGAAAGAGCACTGCAAAGAGCCAAACGCCTGGTCTTCTTGTTAATGCTCTGCCTGTAACTGCGCAAAACAGGACCGAAAGTGATAGCACCACCACGCATCAAAGGAGAACGCTTGGAACCTTGACGGGCACTACCAGTACCTTTCTGACGGAAAGGCTTTCTACCACCACCAGAGACCTCACCACGGGTCTTGGCTTTGGCATTACCCTGACGCTTATTCGCACGAAGAGCGTGCATTACTTGATAAATAACAGCCTCATTATAAGGCGCGGCGAAGACTTTTTGATTGAGTTCGAGTTCTCCAACAGCCTCGCCCTGCATATTTAAAAGGGATACTTTAGGCATCGTGCTTATTCCTTACTTTCCTGAAACTGGCTGGCGATACTTCTTAACGGTAGACTTCACAGTCACCAAACCATTATTAGGACCAGGGATCGATCCTTTGACTAAAAGAATATTCTGCTCGGCATCTACACCAACAACGGTGAGGCCCTGAGTAGTGACGCGAACATTACCCATGTGACCAGGTTTTCTAGTACCAGGGAAGACGCGCGCGGCATCAGTAGCACCACTAGAAGCAGGTACACGGTGAGACATGGAGCCGTGGGAATTTCCACCACCGCCGAAGTTGTGTCTCTTCATACCGCCCTGGAAACCTTTACCCTTTGAAGTACCGACGACATCAACTCTTTCACCGACTTCAAAAGTATCAACCTTTATCTCCGAACCTACTTCGTAAGAAGTAATGTCATCTAAGCGGAACTCTCTCAAATAACGCTGAGGAGCAACTTTGTGCTTTGCAAACTGACCCGCACAGGGCTTGCTAAGTTTATGCAATTTCTTCTCAGAAATCTCACCAAAACCGACTTTGATAGCCTCGTATCCGTCTACTTCTTTGGTTTTCTTCTGAACTACGACGCAGGGACCAGCTTTAATGACTGTTACGGGAATGATAACCCCGTTATCGCCGTAAATTTGGGTCATACCGACCTTCATCCCTAAGATGGCCTTTTTCATAAAACAATTATCCTCTTCAATTTCACTCGAGTGAATCGTGGATTTAAGCTAGCAGCATGGACCTAACGGCCATTTCTACATCTATCCAGCGGCTGCAAAAGTAAAAACTTTTTGTCTTGCGCTGGAGCTAGCTTCTAATCTCTATGTCTACACCCGCTGGTAAATCAATCTTCATGAGTTGATCAATAGTCTTTTGAGTCTGATCGAAATAAATGTCAATGAGACGCTTGTGAGTACGAATCTCGAAATGCTCTCTGGATTTCTTGTAGATGAACGGAGACCTATTAACACAATAGACGTTCTTCTCCGTAGGCAAAGGCACGGGACCAGAAACATTTGCGCCAGTCTGACGAGCGATCTGGACAATCTTCTCAGCAGATCCATCTAAGAGCGCGCAATCATACGCTTTTAAACGGATTCTGATTCTCTGTTTTGCCATAAAAAATTTCTCCTATTTGCAGGACAAAAATCGCCGCCCGACCACCAGAGTATGATGATCGAGCGACCTATTCTATCACTAAATAAACGTTCTGTAAAGAACTATTACTCGATGATCTCGGTAACTACACCAGCACCAACGGTACGACCACCTTCGCGGATAGCGAAGCGGAGGTTGGGCTCAATAGCAATGTCGTGAATGAGTTCAACGGTCATCTCGATGTGGTCACCAGGCATAACCATCTCTACACCCTCAGGAAGTCCGATGGTACCAGTTACGTCAGTCGTACGGAAGTAGAACTGAGGACGATAGCCAGGGAAGAAGGGTTTATGACGGCCGCCCTCTTCCTTCTTCAAAACCATAACTCTGGCTTTGAATTTGGTGTGAGGCTTAATAGAACCGGGTTTAGCCAAAACCATACCGCGGACGATGTCCTTACGGTCAACACCACGGAGCAAGAGACCTACGTTGTCACCAGCCATACCCTCATCGAGGATCTTGTGGAACATCTCAACGCCGGTAACTACGACCTTGCGGGTCTCTTCAGCAATACCGACGATCTCAACCTCTTCACCAGTGTGGATCTTACCGCGCTCAACACGACCAGTAGCCACTGTACCACGACCGGTAATGGTGAATACATCTTCAACGGGAAGCAAGAAGGGCTTATCAACGGGACGCTCAGGCTCAGGAATCCACTCGTCAACAGCGTCGAGGAGTTCCCAAATCTTACCGCACCACTGACAATCTCTCTTACCACAGGCGCACTCGAGAGCTTTCAAAGCGGAACCGCGGATAATAGGAGTGTTGTCACCATCGAACTCATAGCTGGAAAGAAGCTCACGGAGCTCCATCTCTACCAATTCGACTAACTCTTCATCCTCTACCATATCGCACTTGTTCAAGAAAACGACCAAAGCGGGTACGTTCACCTGACGAGCGAGAAGGATGTGCTCACGAGTCTGAGGCATAGGACCATCGGTAGCGGCGACTACGAGAATAGCACCGTCCATCTGGGCAGCACCAGTAATCATGTTCTTAATGTAGTCAGCGTGACCAGGGCAGTCTACGTGCGCATAGTGACGAATCTGCGTCTCATACTCTACGTGGCAGATAGCGATCGTGATTCCACGAGCCTTCTCTTCAGGAGCACCGTCAATTTCATCAACGGCCTTAACCTGAGCCTGGCCAGCAGTATTCAAAACGTTCAAAATCGCAGCTGTTAAAGTAGTCTTACCGTGGTCTACGTGTCCGATGGTACCCACATTAACATGGGGCTTAGTACGGACAAAATGTTCCTTGCCCATTATATTCCTCCGAACCGGTCAATAGTTCTTATCTACCGCCGGCATATATTTTTACACAGATCGGCTTCCGCCGATATAAAAAATTACACTTGGGGGAGATTCTAATCTAAATTAATCGCTTTGTAAAGAGCTACGAATAAATTAGTAAACAACTCTACCCGTCATGCGCTCTACAATCTGATCCTGAATGTTCTTCGGAACCTCGC
>JAFSXH010000199.1 GCA_017444165.1 bacterium
ATCTCTGCCGCTGTCTCAAAGCTGTATTTATCTTTACACGCTAAAGCTCGTTCTCTAAATTTTTTATCATAACTCATAACTTTTGCATTATATCAAATATTATGTTGTTTGACTATAGTGTGGAGTGTGGAGTTAGGAGTGTGGAGTTAGGAGTTGGTAGCGCATTATAAAGCGGAGGTGACGCGTATGTGTCTTACAGAATATGATGAAGCAAGAACCTTTGCAGAACAGAGAGCTGAGGCAATAAAAAATCTCATAAAGTACGGAATGAGCGTTGAGGAAATAGCTCGCGTGTTTGATTGTTCACCGCATGAAATTGAGAATATCAATTTTAATGTTTCTGCAGTTTAACCATTTTGCCGAACCGACATCTAAAAGCAAGACTAAAAGCGAAGGCTCAACAAAAAAATCAAAAACGCTAAACACGAACACAACGTATCAGACTTACATGGCAAAACATAATGCAACCCAAGCGAGGTATGAGCAAATTTCTGCAGGTATATTTTTTTTGCAGAGAAAGCAGAGGGCGTTTTTTTCAGAGGAGGATTTATTATGCAGTACGATCCTGCTAGTTTTGAGCAAAAGTGGCGTGATATTTGGGAAGAAAAACATTTACACCACGCCGTCAAGAGTGATGATCGCCCTAAGTATTACTGTCTCGATATGTTTCCTTATCCTTCGGGGGAGGGATTGCACGTAGGCCACTGGCGCGGGTACGTCCTTTCGGATGTTGTCAGTCGTTACATGACTTTGAACGGTTATCAAGTTATGCACCCTATGGGTTGGGACGCTTTCGGCTTGCCGGCTGAGAACGCGGCTATTAAAAAGGGTATACACCCTGTAATTCAGACTGAAGCCGCCACATCTAATATGCGCCGTCAGCTTAAAGATATGGGTTCCATGTACGACTGGGAGCGCGAAGTTAATTCTTCCACGCCTGAATATTACAAGTGGACGCAATGGACATTTTTGAAGGCTTATGAGTTGGGTTTAGCCTACAAAAAGGATGCTCCCATCAATTGGTGTCCTTCCTGTGCCACCGGTTTGGCCGATGAAGAGGTCAAGGATGGCTGTTGTGAACGCTGTGGTACTGCGGTGACAAAGAAGGGATTAGCCCAGTGGTTCTTAGCTATTACCAAATACTCTCAGCGTCTGATCGATGACATAAAAGATTTAGACTGGCCCGAAAAGGTCAAGAAGATGCAAGTTGACTGGATCGGCCGCAGTGAAGGAGCAGAGGTTCTCTTCCAAATCGATGGCTTTGAAGATACAGTGCTGATCTTTACCACTCGTCCCGATACGCTCTACGGAGCTTCTTACATGGTTTTAGCCCCTGAGCACGAGCTGGTGAGCAAGATCACAACTCCAGAGCAGAAGGAAGAAGTTGAGGCCTACATAGTCCGCACGAGTGCACGCAGTGAGGTGGAGCGTCAAGAGCGCAAAGATAAGACTGGTGTCTTCACAGGTGCTTACGCTATTAACCCTGTCAACGGCCAAAAGATTCCCATTTGGATCGCCGATTACGTTTTAATGGGTTACGGAACAGGTGCGATTATGGCCGTTCCCGCCCACGATGAGCGCGATTGGGAGTTTGCTAAGGCTTTCAATTTGCCCATCCACCAGGTAGTTATGACCGCCGATCAGGCCAAGAGTTTGAAGGCCGACGGTGTTGATTTCTCTGACAGTAAAGCTGTCGATGAGGCCTGGCAGAAGAAGTTCGCTCAAGAGCTTTATGAAGTTCCTTATTGTGAATGCGGATGGATGGTCAACTCTGAAGAGTTTAGCGGTTACAAGACTGAAGAGGGCAAAAAGGCTATAATTGCTAAGTTAGAAGCCCAAAGTATCGGTAAGTCAAAGGTCAATTACCGTCTGCGCGACTGGTTGATCTCCCGTCAGCGTTATTGGGGTGCGCCTATCCCTATCGTCTATTGCGATAAGTGCGGTATCGTCCCCGTTCCTGAGGATCAGCTTCCTGTACTCTTGCCTCACGTAGAGCATTATCAACCATCTGGCACAGGAGCTTCACCTTTGGCTTCTATTGAAGAGTTTGTTCACACCACCTGTCCTAAGTGTGGTGGACCCGCCAAGCGCGATACAGACACTTTATCCCAGTGGCTCTGCTCTTCTTGGTACTTCTTGCGCTACGCCTCCTACGATTGTCAGGATAAACCTTGGAGACGCGAGGATATTGATTATTGGAATCCTGTCGATCTTTACGTCGGCGGTATCGAACACGCTGTTTTACACCTTTTGTACTCGCGTTTCTACACGAAGATGTTCTATGATCTCGGTTTAGTCGGCTTCAAAGAACCCTTCAAACGCCTCTTCAACCAAGGAATGATAACTAAGGTTCCCTCCTGGGGCGGTCGCAGTATCAAGATGAGCAAATCGAAAGGCAATGTTGTCAATCCCGATAGCTTAGTAGAGAAGTACGGTACGGACGCCTTGAGAGCTTATTTGCTCTTTATCGGGCCCCCTGAATTGGATGCTGAGTGGATAGACTCTGGCCTTGAAGGTGTCTACCGCTGGATTCGCCGCGTTTGGAATTTGGCTACAGAAGGCAAGATCGTTGAAGGTGAAGAGAAAGATCCAGAGATCCTCCGCACCTCTCACAAGTTCATCAAGAAGATTAACGATGATTTGAGCCGTCTCCATTTGAATACCGTAGTCTCGGCTATGATGGAGTGGTCCAACTTCTTGATCACTAAAAATGCCAGCACTCCAATTGCCAAAGAGACACTGGAAAATTACATCCTCCTCTTGGCCCCTATCGCTCCTCACGTAGCTGAAGAGCTCTGGAGTATCTTTGGCCACGAAGGCGGAATCTTCGAGACCCGTCCCACCTGGCCGCGCCACGATGAAAAGTATCTCCATGAGGATGAGTTTAAATTAGTCGTGCAGATCAACGGCAAGGTTCGCGACAATATTATGGTCTCTAAATCTCTCTCTCAGGAAGAGATCGAAGCCAAAGCTAAAGAGTCGTCTAAGATTGCCAGCTTCTTGGAAGGCAAGACTATCCGCAAGGTCATTTACGTGCCCAACAAATTGATGAACTTTGTAGTTGGCTAAAGACACTCCAAAGTTTCTTACAACTAGCAATTAGAAATTAGTAATGCGTAATTATTTAGATAATAATTACGCATTATTATTTATTAGTTAGTTATAACTCACCTTGAACAAATAATTCGCAATCGGCAAAGAAACAATTAATGATTCTCTATTCCAATTGCGAATTACGCATTAATCGCAGATAGCTAGCCCTTCTGTCCCTTAATTATCTCAGGAACTTTAGCTAAGACTTCATCTAACCTAGCCAAATCTTTAGCTCCAGCTAAGGCCATATCGGGGCGGCATCCTCCGCCGCCTCCCAGCTCTTTGGCTAACTCCTTGATAAGTTTACCCGCTTGGAAACCTGCCTTGACGTAGTCGGGAGTCACTAGGACTAACAAGCCTACTTTATCCTGGTTGGGACCCGCTAAGATGGCTATACCTTGGAATTTCTGCTTCAATTGATCGGCCATCTTGCGCAACTCATCAGGTGTAGCACTGTCCAACTTGTAGATTAAGTAAGGTATGCCCTCGACCGTCTGTACACTGTCACCGATGTTAGCGGCTTTGCTGGCGGCTATCTCCTCTTTGAGTCTATTTAACTCTCTCTCCAACTTCTTTTGGTGATCCAAGATGGTCTCCAAACGCTGAGGGAGATCGCGGCTGGTGGTGTGCAAGAGTTCACAAGACTTCTCTAAAGATTTTTCCTCTTCATTGACTAATTCCAAAGCAGAGAGGCCAGTCACCGCTTCGATACGGCGCACACCTGCAGCTATAGCCCCTTCAGAGATGAACTTAAATAAGCCAATATCTCCTGTGTGAGTGCAGTGACAACCTCCGCAGAGCTCTTGAGAGAAACCATCATATTTAGGTTCGCTCTTAGAAGAATCTTCGCCGCCGACATTGATAACTCGAACCTTTTGGCCGTACTTATCGCCGAAGAAGGCTATTACTGATTCAGGCTTATATTTGATATCTATCTCGAACCAACTGACACCCTTATTTTGCAAGATCTCAGCATTGATCATCTTCTCGATAGCGGCTAAATTATCGCGTCCTACAGCTTCAGAGTAAGTAAAGTCGAAGCGGAGCCTGTCGGGGGCTACTAAGGAACCTTGCTGATGAACCTCTACGCCTAAAACTGTGCGCAAGGCGTGATGCAACATGTGGGTAGCGGTATGATTGCGCTCAATGGCTCTCCTGCGCTCGCTCTCGACTGCGGCCTCTACCTCTTGGCCTATCTGCAGAGCTTCCAGAGCCTCGCCCTCCTCCACCAAGTGCATAACTACACCCTCTTTTTGTTTGGTGTCGATCACTTTGAGCTGATAGTTGGGCCAACTCAAGAAACCTGTGTCGCCTACCTCACCGCCCATCTCACCGTAAAATGGAGTCGTATCTAAGATCACCGCGCGACTTCCAGTTTGACCGATAATAGCTAAAACTTTAGCTTTACTCTCTAAGGTCTGGTAGCCAATAAAGTTGGTTGAAGGAAGATCGAGTTTTTCACTCTCAGCAATTTGGGCGGTCTTCACCCTAGCGGCCCTAGCTCTCTCTTTTTGGGCCTGCATGTACTTGTTGAAAGTATCTTCATCGATCTCTAATCCGTTCTCTCTAGCCATAACGGCCGTAAGATCGAAGGGAAACCCGTAAGTATCGTAGAGTTTGAAAGCCACTTCGCCAGGGAATACCTTCTGTTTATCGGCCGATAACTTAACCAGCTCTTCTTCAAAAAGACTGATACCTCGGTCTAAGGTCTGGTTGAAGGAGGTCTCTTCACTCTTGATGATCTTCTCTATCTTAGCCTGCTCACGCACTAACTCAGGGTAAGGCTTACCCATGATCTCGACTAATGTTTTCACCAAAGTATGCAGGAAAGGCTGTAATAAGCCTAATTTGCGGCCGTAGCGAGCGGCGCGGCGCAAAATGCGGCGAATGACGTAACCACGTCCCTCGTTGGAAGGCAAAGCACCATCGGCAATAGAAAAAGAGACCATGCGCAAGTGATCGGCACAGACGCGCATCGC
>JAFSXH010000200.1 GCA_017444165.1 bacterium
ATAATCTTTTACACCATCCAGTGCTTCTAATTCGCCTAAATCTATCTCATTGGCATCGGGAATTGATTCTTTTTGACTGTGGACACTTAAACGGGCCTTGAAACTTTTGGCTAAATTGATAACATCTTCAATCTTTTGTCCCTTAACCATATCGGTCAAGATCGAAGCCGAAGCGGTAAATATGCAACAGCCGCCGCCATCGAAACCCACATCGGTGATAACTCCATCTTTAACGATTAGATCCAGCTCTATATGATCGCCGCAAGTGGCATTCTCGCCTTCACTGGTATAGGTGGGATTTTCTAAATGACAATTATTATGGGGATTATTGTAGTGATCAATAATAATTTGACGATAAAGATCATCATTCGTAAGGAGGTCGCTCATAGTCTTCTCAAACTTTCAAAGTAGTCGAATAAGAGTCCATGGTATTGCCCAGGGCTCGATTGTGAGGGTTGGGAGTACACGTCTGTTGACAACATTTAGGACAATCAGGCCCTAAAACATGATGGCCGCTCTGCACGATAACTTTTAATTTTCTGCCTGCACAAGTCGCATTGCAAGTTATACCCTTAAAGACATCGCTCACTGTCCGCAGTGCTTCGATGAGTCGATCTATGTCGGCATAATTGTTGTAAACGTGAAAACTCAAACGTGTTGTTCCCATCATGCCTATCTCGCGCATTAAAGGTTGGCAACAGTGGTGGCCAGCCCTTACGCAGACACCTTCTCTTCCCAACATTGTGGCTATGTCGTGGGGGTGTAAACCTTTGAAATAGAAGGACAGAGCTCCACACCTCTTCTCTGTGTCTAAGGGACCTAAGATCTCTGCACCTTCTAGATCGTTTAGTCTCTCAATGGCGTAACGCATTAAATCCTGATCGTGAGCGTGAACCTTCTCCATACCGATATTTTTTAAATAGCTACAAGCTTCTCCCAAACCTATAGCTCCGCTTATATTGGGTGTTCCCGCTTCATATTTGTTGGGCAGAACGTCCCAAGAAGAACGATCACGCTTTACCGATGAGATCATGCTACCACCAAAGAGAAAGGCTGGCATACTCTCTAGTAACTTGCGCCTGCCCCAAAGGACTCCAATACCCGTGGGAGCCAACATCTTGTGTCCTGAGAAAGCTAAAAAGTCCACTCCCAATTTTTTTACATCGGTGGGCAGATGGGGAACCCCTTGGGCTCCGTCCAGCATTATTGTTATCGAAGGTGATTTACTGCGGGCGCGTCTAACAATCTCTTCTACTGGATTGATCGTACCAAAAACATTGGAGACCCAGGTAAAAGCTAAAAGTTTGGGAGAAAAACTCAAGGCTTCTTCTAGACTTTCAAGATCTAAAGTGCCATCAGGCAAGATCTCAATCCAGTGCAGGTTAGCCTTTTTACGTTGGGCTAATTGTTGCCAGGGAATCAGATCTGAGTGATGTTCCAGGACGGGCAGAGCTATGCTGTCTCCTTCACCAATGTTCTGTTGGCCCCAAGTGTAGGCTACTAGATTGATCGATTCGGTTGTATTGCGAGTAAATATGACCGTTGGGGTATCTTCTACGCCTATAAAATCAGCTACTCTTTGGCGAGCTTCATCGTAAAGGCGAGTAGAAGTCTCCGATAAACCGTATATCCCGCGGTGGATGTTGGCATAATTAGTGTTGAGGAAGTTGTATACAGCGTCTAAAACTTGCTTGGGTTGATGACTAGAAGCGGCACTATCCAAGTAAGCTAGAGGCTTGCCATTGACAACTTGGTTCAAAATAGGGAAATCTGCCCTAATTTTGGCAAATAATTCAGGTTCGTACATTTTATTTTACTCAATTGTTTTGATTAAAATTTTCCGTCAGATGGTAAGCCAACCAATTAGATATGGTCTCATCTTCAGCTTTTTCAATAATTTCACTAAAGAAACCACTAACTATCAACTGTTTGGCTTGGTTCTCACTTAAGCCTCTGCTTTGCAGATAAAATATCTGTTCAGGATCATAATTAGTAAAACTAGCTCCGTGAGTACAGCGAACATCATCAGCCTTGATCTCCAGTTTGGGCATAGACTCAGCTTTGGCTTTGGGGGACAAGAGGAGATTTTTGTTCTTTTGGTAGGCATCTGTGTAGAGAGCTGCTTCCTCAACGAGGATATTTCCTGAAAATACACTGTGTGATTGACCAGAGAGAGCGCAACTGAAGAGGACGTTTGATTGTGAGTGAGCTACGTGGTGATGGACAAAGGTATTGACATCGAAAACTTGCTGATGATCTGCACCTATGATTCCGTAAATTTCAGTATTACTATGCGAATTTTGCAAAT
>JAFSXH010000201.1 GCA_017444165.1 bacterium
TGTCTCAAAATTATTCGATTTTATCCCCACAGATTTACTCAAAGAGAAGTTATTCAGCGATCATAACCTCAAATATTTAATAATTATAATATGTCTAATCTCAATATTTCCCATAATATATCTGAGTAAAAAAGCCTATGCCGCCTATCTGCTCTCCACAGAAGAGGCCGCCAGCGATCCCAACTTTAAGAATCTCACCCTTCAAGAAAAGATAGCCAAATTCGCTCGCAATCTCTTCAAAGGCAGTCAAGCACAAAACATAATCTCTTCCAATAACGATCTCGCTCACAAAATTTACAACAAAATGCTAGTACAATTGAGTAAAAAGAACATAAGCAAAGACCCCACCGAAACTCCGAGCCAATTCGTCAATAAGATAAATTCTGCAGAGGCACAAACAAAAGTTGAAGAGATAACTCTAGCCTACGAACGGAGCCACTACGGACAAGAGCCCAACAATGACCCTGCCTTACAAGAATCGTTGCAAGAACTGGTGAAAAGACTTAAAGATATTAATCCGTAAACTCCAAACTCCAAACTAAAACTGCCCAACACAGGCACAACATACAACTCATGTAAGGAGAGGATTTTACTAGCCTTAATTGAAACGCCCCCGCGATCGCTTCGCCACTACAGCGCGAATGTTGTCGATTGAGTGAAATTTTACTAAGGAGTAATATCCTGAACAATGACTAAAAAGAGTTCTCGTAAGGATCTATTAAATTTTCTGGTTTCGGCTGGTCTCTGTTTGTCAATAGGAGCCTTTGCCAGTGGCTGTGGTGATAGCGGAAATACCTCCTCTAACCCCCTGCCAGTCCCCAATTATGGTTCGGTTATCTTTAATTACGATAATATATCTGCCATTTTGGCCAAAGTAAGATACGCCGCATACAATAGGGATGGAAAATGCCTCGGAATCTCTCACATGAACGAGATTGATGGCGGTAGCTTTAGTTTTACCCTCAACAACGTACATCCAGAAACAGCTTACATAAACGCTTATTACTTCTCTGCCGATGATCAGTTATTGTGTTGCGGTAGAAACGCCATAGAGTGGAACGTAACTGAACACGAGAGATTCAGCACAGTAGATAATCCTGATTTTAGCTTAGATGCTCAGAGATTGACTAGTGTTGAGGCTTATCCAATGCCAGCAGTTATCGACAAAGGAGAGGTAACCGAAATAAAGCTCACAGGTTATTATAGCTTAGATGATCAAGGTTTAGATGAAGGAAACTTTGATCTCACGCCATTAATAAGCGTTGAAGCTAAAGGCAAAATTATTACTACTCCTGAAGACTCTTATTTGCAGAACAAGTTCAAAGCTGTAAGTTATGGCACGCAGTATTTCGATGTCACAGCCAACGGCTTGGATAATTACTACAACGGTGAGGAGCTTGCTGTTCACGTCACAGACGCTGTTTTGGAGAGTATAACCTTACAGGATGAAGTGACTGAAGAGACCAACAAAGTTACGATATTGCATCCAGATATAGATTTAGGTATCACTCCCATGACCTATAATGGTGAGAATCTAAATATTCGTCGTGGCAGAGTGTCAGCTACTGGCCACTACGTGACTCACACTGCTGGAGCTCCCAGCCCAGACGTTTTGATGAGATCCGAAGATCTAACTTGGAGTACTCCTAACGTAGATTCCATAGGCTACACTTTGAGACATAAGTACGCTAATTATACATCCAAAAAAGTCGCTGATAATGTGGTTCTCTACGCTAAAGCAACCAATAAAGAAGAGAAAGAGATCGAAGGCAAGATTAAGTTTAATATTATTAGTGCCGAGGTAAGAACTGAACAAGAGATCCAGCCTCTGCAGATCGGCAATGTCGATTATGCCGCCACTCACCAACTCCCCTTAGGCTATGAGTTTAGCTTTAAAATGAATACCTACTACGTTTTCACTGAAAAAGAGCAGCAAGTTTCCACCGATGTGGTTCAGGTTACTAACAAAAATTCCGCTGGAACCTTAAGTGCTGCCATCGACAACGTGGCTAGTGGTTATCCTACAGTCAGCGTTGACGAACAATTCTACACAGTTGATGTAGCCACTGGTGATATGGTTGTCGGTGATGAGGCTCAAGTTACACTTCAGCTTATCGACTCAGAGGAGCTGATTTTGGCTTCTGCTAATAATCCTTACTCTTTCAAAGTTGTAGAAGAGCCAGCAGAAGAGTCGGAAGAGTCTACTGAGGAGGAATCTGGCGAAGAAGAGTCCACTGAGGAAGAGTCTGGCGAAGAAGAATCCGCTGAGGAAGAGTCTGGCGAAGAAGAATCCACTGAAGAAGAGTCTGACGAAGAGGAATCTGATGAAGAAGAACTCTTGTAAAAAATAAGAGCTAGCTGGATAAAAAAAGAGCTGTCACGGAAGGTGACGGCTCTCTTTTTTTTTAGAGTTTAGCAGTTCTTACACGCGAACGATCCCCAAAAAAAATGAAACGAAAATTAATAAACAAGAGACTTCTCTAACATAGACCTCAGATGTTTTGCCATCTTTATAAAGCTACACCCTTATCAGTCTTGCTGTTGATAATTATCTCTACATCATCTTCAGGCATACTCTCAGTATTTTGGTTACTGTTGCTATTGGCAGAGTCTACCGTCGTATCGCTCATATTGAGATCGAAGATCCCATTTCTGTCTAAAAACTGACTGACAACTTCGCCAACTTGAAAATGGCCCCAAGCATTAAAATGTTCATCTTTTTCAAAGTAAAGACGCTGACGATTGACTAAACTAGGCAGAAGATCGACAGCGTAAACACCCTTACTCTCCGCCCAATCGAGAATAATACTCCTCGGCTTGTGACGATCAAAAAGCTCTTCGTTAAAATTGTGAGATTCTAACCACTTCTCCCAATCTTTATCGTAGACCTCAGTCTTAGAGGGAACAACAGCTATAACCAACGTACTGCCATGTTCAGCGCAGAGTTTCTGCAATTCATCGAGTTGCTTGAGCGTCTTATCGACACCCTCTTTCATCTCTTTAGTGTAACCTTGTAAATACCAGGCCTCACTCACATTTGGCGTGAGGATCTTCTCCTTACCTGAAGGGGCCGCCATCCACTGCCAAAAGTGGCTTCGCCGCAATAGGGGCCTATACCACGAGATCTCATTAGACTTAGGAATGCTGGCTGTATTCTGCTGTAATAAACAGTTGTACTTATTCCAGCGAGCTTCGGCCTTGGGAGTCAAGACCAAGAGACCATCAGAAATGGTAAAAGATCCATCTCCCAACATATTCTCATAAAAATCATTGCCCGTATAAAAAGTTACAAGTACAATATCGGCCTTGCGCTGTGAGGGGTCCAACTTTTTATAGAGATTGAGCATTGTACCCGTACCAGCCTGGGGAAATGCACAGTTTACAACCTTAGCCCCAGTCACCCTTTGAATCTGGTTGAGCCAAGTATCCTCTGCATTAGCCCAACTGCCAAAAGCAAAAGAATCTCCCAGAGCCAAGATCGTCTGGCCCACACCTGGACGGCGGATCGTTCCCCTATCCTCACCTGTGGCGGCCAATTGTTTAACCTGCGATGAAGAGAACTGATCGATCAACGGCAACTCTGGCATCTCTCGTCTGCCCTCAGCGTTTATGTGCACATTGGCGGAAAACTCACTCCCCTTGACACACTTCGACCAACCAGACTTTAAGTGCCAACTGCCTCCCTCGGCCACATAGAGACCGCGCAACTGCATATCGGTATTACAGACGAACAGCCAAGAGAAGAATTCCAGGAGCAATAAAACGACAACAAACACTCCCACGCCTATGAGAATATTGACAGTCTTATTGCCCCTCTTCCCTGCCTTTTTAGGCTCAGTTTCACCCTTGGGCTTCTTGTCATCAGGAGCTAGAGAGATATAAGTAGGGCCAGAAGTTTGATTATACATTTTAAATCTTACCCAAAGCCTTCAAAATGCGCTCAGGCGTGAAGGGCCATTCGCGTATCCAGACTCCCACGGCATCGTGAATAGCTTCGCAGATACAGGGAGCCGCTCCATTGCAAGTGATCTCAGAGATAGACTTAGCTCCTAAAGGCCCTAAAGGATCGTTAGTAGGTACACACTCGGAGAGGAAGGTATCAGGCAGATCTAAGATCATCGGCACTTTGTAGTCAGTAAAGTTGGGATTCAGACACTGGCCCGTCTCCTTATCGTAGATCATCTGTTCATAGAGAGAGTGGCCGATAGTCTTCAAAACGCCACCGTACATCTGGCCTAAAGCTAATTCAGGATTGATCGGCGTACCACAATCTTCTAAACAGAAGTACTTCTGAACCTTGACTTCACCAGTGCGCACATTGACCGCTACCTGCGCCAAATGCGTACCGTACGGGAAAGAAGCCTTCTCCACGATGAAGTGGCCGTAAGCCATCAGCTGGCCACAACCCAAACCGCTCTCCGAATAGTGAGCAATCTCCTGGAAAGTGACAGACTTCTCCTTGCCTTTTACTGTGCTAGGATAGACTATCTCTAAATCTTCTACAGGCTCGTGGAGCAGATACTTAGAGGCAACCTCCAGGATACGGGCCCGCATATTCTTAGCCGCGTTCAAAACGGCTCCGCCAGAGAAGAAGGTTCCACTCGAAGCGTAGGCTCCGACATCGAAGGGAGTGACATCCGTATCACCCGAGATAATACTCACATCTTTGAGATCACAACCCAAAGTCTCGGCCACAAACTTACAGGAGACCGTATCTAAGCCCGTCCCTAAATCTGTACCACCAGAGAGGATCATGAAAGTGCCATCGCTCAACATGCGCACTTCTGCACTAGCCGTATCCAAACCAGGCAGACCAGAACCCTGCTGGACTATGGCAAAACCTTTACCTATCTTCCAATCGGGATCGTCGCTGACTTCCTTCTTACCCCACTCGATAAGTTCACGGCCGCGCTTCAAAGAGGGTCCTAAACCACAAGATTGGATCGTCTCAGCTTGACCCTCGCGCCCTTCACCTAAGCTCTTCAAAATCTCTAACCTAGTACCGACATCGACGCGATTCTTCTCGATAACGTCCATATGATCTAAACCGAGTTTCTCACTGATCTCGGCTACCGCCACCTGCAGAGCAAAGGAACCTTTAGGCGCACCGTATCCTTGATACGCTCCAGTCGTGGCTGTATTTGAATACCAGGTATCGACATTGAAAGCCATATTGGGACAATCGAAGAGCGGCAGAGACTTAGAACAGGCATTCATCGGCACGGTCAGACAGTGCGAACCGTAGGGGCCAGTATTGGCCTGTACATCCATATAAATGGCCGTGATCGTGCCATCCTTTTTGGCTCCAACTTTACAGCGAACCTTGGCCAAATGGCGTGTGCGCGAGGCTATAAACTCCTCCTCACGAGTGAAACGCTGGTAAATGGCCCGACCCGTGACCCACGTCAAATAACCGCACAGCTCTTCTAAGACAATATCCTGTTTAGCTCCAAAACCACCACCAACACGCTCTTTAATGACGCGAATATTGTTCTGACTCGTCCCAATGATACTGGCTGTAATGCGGCGCAAGTGCCAGGGAACTTGGGTAGAAGCGTGGATGATTAAGCGATCTCCGTCCATATGCGTATAGACGATATGCGGTTCCACAGGCGTACACTGGATCTGACAACAATCGTACCAATTATCGACAATAGTATCGGCCTCGGCAAAGCCCTTTTCTACATCTCCAATACCCGCATGGACACTAGCGGCCAAATTGCGGTGAGGATCGCCGTGGATGGGAAACTGATAAATAACCTCACCATCGCGCGGATCAACGTTTTTGTTGTACTCCTCTAAATTGTCGGGCGCACCTACAACGTAGCTAACCTTAGCATTGTGAACGATAGGAGCTCCAGGAGCTTTGGCCTCGTCGACGGTCAAAACGAAGGGTAAGACCTCGTATTCAACTTTGATCTTCTTTTCGGCCTCTAAAGCGGCATCCATATCTTCAGCCACGATAGCCGCCACGCGATCACCCACGTGACGAACCTTGTCACCGATAAGTTTGCGATCATAAGGGGAAGGTTCAGGGAAGCCCTGGCCAGCCTGGTTGTAGTGGGTCGAAGGACAATTTTCATGTGTCAATATGTAGACGACACCAGGAACCTTCAGAGCTTCAGAAGTGTCGATAGATTTTATGTAAGCGTGCGCGTGAGGAGATCGCATCATGTGCAAAACACAGGCTCCAGGCTCAACCATATCCTCCACAAAGGCCTTCTGACCGCGAGCTAACTTAGGAGCATCGATCTTAGGAGCGGGACGACCGACCACACGATAATCTTCTACATAAGTTGGCGCAAATTCACACTTAAAATTAGGATCAGCCTTGCGCTCCACCGCCAATCTTATAGCCTTGTAGAATTGCTGATAGCCAGTACAGCGGCAGAATATACCCGACATAGCATCGCGGATCTGCTCATCCGTGGGATTGGGATGTTCCTCCAAAAGTTCTTCAATACAACAAACTATAGCTGGAGTACAGTAACCGCACTGCACCACACCAATATCGACCAAAGCCGACTGGATAGCACTTAAAGTTCGCTGTTTGGAATAATATTCAACTGTACAGACGTTTTGGCCATCTAATTGAGCGGCTAATAAAATACAAGAATTGACTAAACGGCCATTAAAGCGAATAGAACAGGCTCCACAAGTTCCTTCACCATTACAACCGTTGCGAATAGAGAGAACCCCTATGCGGCGCAAAAAGGCATCGGCACGCTCGCGAGGCTCAATATCAACTTTCTTAGTTCTACCATTGAGAGTAAAAGTTATCTTCACGACTCGCCTCCCTTACAACTGACCTAAAGCCTTATAGACGACCCAAGCGGCTATCTGAGCTCCCACTTCTTTCTTGAAAGCCACTGAACCGCGCAGATCAGCTAAAGGATGGATAATTTCATGTATCTTGGAAGCTAAATCCTCACGAGTGGGCAATTGTTGCCCCTTGAGTGACTCTATCTCTGTCAAGTGAACAGCTATCTCATCAACTCCACCCATAACTAAGCGCAGATCTTCAATCTTTTCCGCATTCCCCTTAGCCAAAGCGTAGGCTAACAGTATAGAAATATCATTCTGCGTCCTCACGTAGCGGCGCACAGCGTAATTGTAAGATTCAAAACAGCGCGGTACATGCAGAGCTACAATAATTTCGTAAGGTTCATGGTGAGTGTGATAATCCGTAAAACTCACTAACCTAGTCTTTTCCCCATCATGCAATTCAAGTTGCACATCCATAGCTAAGAGCATGGCCGCTATATTACAACTGGAACCATGAAAAGCAACATTACCGCCCACTGTAGCAATATTGCGCACATTGCGATTGACGACCAACTTAGCCGCCTCTTTGATAGCGGGAAAGACCTTATCGCTTTCGATCAGATCCTGGATAGTAACTCCCGCCCCTATCACCAACTCAGAAGAGCTGAGTTCAATATTATTTATGGGTAAGCCAGCCAAACTGATGATAGCTAGTTCCTGATCTTGAACCTCTTTTGCAAACCCCAGAGAATTGACAATAGTACCACCACCTAAATATATGGGCGAATCCTCACGGCGAAAGATCTCCACCGCCTCCGCGAAAGTAGATGGCTTATAAAAACTGGTAATCAAATGATGACCTCCAGACTGATCTCAAAATAATTCTCACCAGTTTTAGCGAAAAAAGACTAAATGCCTGCCCAACTAATTATTATAGTCAATAAACTTTAAAAGTTTCAAAAACTATTTTAACAGCTTCATCAAAGCTAGAACAAACTCTAAGTAGTTCACACACCCTCTTTTTGAATACATGCCAAGTGTTTTCTATAGGATTATATTCTGGTGAGTAA
>JAFSXH010000016.1 GCA_017444165.1 bacterium
ATCCCGCTTTTAAAACGGCAGACCACAACAAAGTTCCTCAACTTATGGCCAGGTTCATGCTCGACTACAATAAGATATTAGCCAATGTGCGCAATGTCTTGGATGTCTTATCGCTGTGCGCTTTCGCCTATAATCAATTTTTACATATACATCCTTTTGAAGATGGCAACAGCCGCACTTCGAAGTTGATCGCCATGCACATTATCAATATTTTCAATATTGAAGGCTTATCTAATTTTCCACCCAGTTTAGATTACACTTTTATTAATCTCACTAAAGGAGCGGAAAAGCGCAACGATAACGACCTGCGCGATCTCTTTGAAGAGATGTACGTCATGGTTCTCGGTGAACAAGAGTTAAAAAAGATGCAAAGATAGCCAATGGCGAGATTTAATGTCTCCGAGGTAGTCTCTAAACGTTACAAGATCGTCCGACACTTGGGTGAAGGAGCGCAAAGTTGTGTCTATTTAGTTGACGATCTCGCCTTGCCAGGGGCGCAGTGGGCCTTAAAGCAATTGCGCCTCCAGGAATTTTCCCAAGAAGACGGGATTCACGCTTTAGAATTGTTCAAAAGAGAGGGACAGATCCTACAAACTCTCTCCCACCCTGCTATCCCCCGCTTTGTCGACAGCGATTATACCTTAGAAGATCCCTACATAGTTATGGAGCGCGTGTTGGGAACGCCTATGCAAGCTCTGCTTGACTCGCTCACCCATCCATTGAGCCTCTTCGAAGCTATCCCCATAGCCCTGCAGATAACCCATATTCTCAACTTACTCCACACTCAGGAACCGCCTATAATCTATCGCGACCTCAAACCATCTAACTTGATCTTAACCGATAGCGGCCTAGTGCGCTTACTCGATTTTGGTATAGCCCGCTTCTTCAACAAAGATAACCTAAAAGACACCCAAGAATTGGGAACTCCAGGTTATAGTGCTCCCGAACAGTACAGGGGTAATTCTTGTATTCAAAGTGATATTTACTCACTGGGAGTTATCTTGTTCTTCATGTTTACTTTGAAAGATCCGCAAGATTGCAATTTTATCTTCCCCAGTTTAAAGTCCTTAAACGACAAATTGCCTTCCGAATTGAGCCAACTAGTCGCCCAGTGCCTAGATATGGATGACTCCAAACGACCAACTTCAGCCTTGGAAGTACAGAGGACTCTATTTAACATCTTAAAGGTCGCCGACAAGGAACAGTCGAGCAAACTGACGAGAATTTTGAATCTAGGACTGATCTCTGTTCGTGATCATGTAAACCAACTGAATTGGAACTCACAAAAAAAAGACCGCCGCTCTCTATTTTCGGCGATCTTTTTTGGTAAAGATTAATCAGTGTTGATCAACTAGTGGTGACAGCCGCAGTGGCAACTGCCGTTGCAACACTTATCCTCTTTCTCTTCTGGAGCATCAGTAACCAAGGTCTCGGTGGTCAAGATCATGGCAGCAATAGAGGCTGCATTCTGCAAAGCGGTGCGAGTAACTTTGGCGGGATCGACAATACCAGCGGCAAACATGTCGACATATTCACACTTAGCGGCATCGAAGCCCTGACCGATAGGCATACTCTTGACCTTCTCAGCCACAACTGAACCCTCGTGTCCGGCGTTATCGGCAATGATCTTTAAGGGAACTTCCATAGCGCGGCGCACAATGTCAACACCGACAGCCTCATCGCCTTCTAACTTGAGCGTATCTAAAACATCCATAACGTGGACTAAAGTGGAGCCACCACCAGGAACGATACCCTCTTCAACGGCCGCACGCGTAGCCGAAAGGGCATCCTCAATGCGATGCTTCTTCTCTTTAAGTTCGGTTTCCGTAGCTGCACCGACACGAATAACGGCCACACCGCCTAACAACTTAGCTAAACGCTCTTGCAACTTCTCACGATCGAAGGAAGAATCGGTGCTCTCGATCTGGTGACGAATCTGTTCAATACGAGCCTTGAGTTCTTCAGCACTGCCGCGGCCATCCACGATAGTGGTATTTTCCTTAGTGATAGTTACACTGCTAGCCTGGCCGAGCATATCGATAGTGACCTTGTCGAGCTTGAGGCCGAGATCATCACTGACGACCTGACCACCAGTCAAAATAGCCATATCCTTCAACATCTCTTTGCGGCGATCACCGAAGCCTGGAGACTTTACGGCCGCCACCTGCAAAACACCGCGCAACTTGTTGAGAATGAGAGCCGCCAAACCTTCGCCATCGACATCTTCAGCAATAATAACTATAGGACGGCTGGCACGAGCCACCTTTTCTAAAATGGGAGCAACATCAGCAATAGAGCTGATCTTCTTCTCGCAGATGAGGATATAAGGATCCTTGAAGGAAACTTGCATCTTGTCAGTATCGGTCACAAAGTACGGAGAGATATAACCCTTATCGAACTGCATACCCTCAACGTACTCGAGGTTAGTCTGCATCGTCTTCGATTCTTCTACGGTTACCACGCCATCTTTGCCAACTTTGGCCATAGCTTCGGCAATGAGATCACCGATCACAGAGTCGTTATTGGCTGAAATCATAGCTACCTGAGCTGTAGCTTCTTTGGTCTCTACGGGCTTGGCAATCTCGTGAATCTCATCTACCACAGCCTCTACAGCTTTCTCGATACCGCGCTTAATGAAGAGAGGGTTAGCTCCAGCGGTGACATTCTTCATACCCTCACGTATGATAGCTTGAGCCAAAACTGTGGCCGTAGTCGTACCATCACCAGAGACATCATTAGTCTTAGAGGCAACTTCGCGCACTAATTGAGCACCCATGTTTTCAAAAGGATCTTCAACCTCTACCTCTTTGGCGATAGTCACACCATCATTAGTAATGGTGGGAGAACCGAACTTCTTATCCAAAACGACATTACGTCCACGAGGCCCTAAAGTGACCTTCACAGCATCGGCAACAGCGTTAGCTCCAGCTTCCAAAGCCTTGCGAGCTTCCTGAGAATAAAGAATCTGCTTTGCAGCCATTTTTGTGTAAACTCCTTTAAATCTTTAAATAACAGCTAAAATATCACTCTCTTTAACGATGAGATAGACCTCTCCATCCATCTTCAATTCAGTGCCAGCATACTTTCCGTAGAGAACCTTGTCTCCAACCTTTAATTCCATAGGTAAAAGAGTGCCATCTTCAGCCTTGCGACCAGGGCCTACAGCAATAACTTCACCCTGCTGAGGCTTCTCCTTAGCAGTATCAGGAATAAAGAGTCCCCCAGCCGTCTTCTCTTCACGAGGATTAGGCTTGACAATAACGCGCTCACCCAAAGGACGAACTTTAGACATTTGCTTACCTCCAACTTACTTTCTGAACTGTCGCCATAAAACATAGTATTTCTTAAACCTAAAAACAAGTACCCCCATGTTAGAAAAGTGATAGAATTTATGAGTGCGAATTTTTTGATTTTCTTGAATCATATTCTTCTTTGTGCTATAGTTAGCGAGTATTAGTCTTGCTTGCTTTAGGGAGTGGATCTTTTAACCGCTCTCTTTTGTTATGCAGGGGATGAGGAAGTTATAGTTTGGCTAAAGTTAATGATAAAACTATAGAACTTATAAAGGATGAGGCTTCGCTTTTAGCAGATCCTTTGGGGCTGAAAGTAGTCAAAGTTGAGTATCTCAAGGAGGATGGTCTCTGGTATCTGCGAGTGACAATCTCAGCTCCTTCGCCCATAACGACAGACGATTGCGCAAAATTGCATCGTCCACTTTCAAAGCGCTTGGATGAATTAGACCCCATTCCTGGTTCATATTATTTGGAAGTAACTTCCTCTGGCAGTGAAGAGATTGTAACACCTCAGTAAGGAGCAGCGCATAAAATGGCAAATGATAATAAAAAGTCTGAACTTTTACAAGCTCTGGAAGCAATTGTGAACGAACGGAAGCTGCCCAAAGATAAGATTATCGAAGCTATTGAAGATGCCCTTCAAAAGGCTTATGAGCGCAATTACGGTGCAAATCATAATGTTTCTATCGAGATTGATCGCGACAATGGTGCTTTACACATCTGGCAACGCAAGAAAGTCGTCCCCGAGGTCTTCAATCCTGAAGTAGAGATCTCTTTAGATGATGCTAAAGCTCAAGTTGAAGATGCCGAAATCGGTATGGAATTAGAATTTGATCTGCCTAGTGAGAGTTTCGGACGCATCGCCGCTCAGAGTGCCAAACAGGTCATATTGCAACGTATGCGCGAGTTCGAACGCGATATCATTCGTGATGAATTCCATGACAGGCGGGGCAAGATCATGAGCGGCATCGTATCGAGACACGAACGCCGTGAGATTGTCGTTGATCTCGGCCGCGCTGAAGGCATTATCCCCTATTCTGAACAGGCTCAGAATGAGACCTTCCGCGTAGGTGATCGCCTCAAAGCCCTAGTAATTGATGTTCGCGATGGTCAGCACAGCCCGCAAATAATCCTTTCTCGCTCTTCTCCTGAACTCTTGAAGTGTCTCTTTGAAAGTCAAGTTCCTGAAATCCAGCAAGGTACAGTCACTATTAAGGCGGTCGTCAGAGAGGCGGGCTTGCGTTCAAAAATTGCAGTCAAATCTAACGATCCTAATGTCGATCCTGTAGGTTCTTG
>JAFSXH010000202.1 GCA_017444165.1 bacterium
TACACTCAGGGCAACATCATTAGGAAGAGCTACACTGTGAACAATACTCCCTGCTTCATCTATAACAATGGCCCCATTACAAGCGGCCATAGAGACGGGTTTAGGCAATTGCTTACCGATAAGCCTGATCCCGCTGGGACTCCTCCCCGAGACCAAACAGATCCTCACTCCCCGATCTAAAGCTCTGCTAAGTGCCGATAAATTTGCTTCCGAAAGTTTGGCCTTTAAATTTAACAATGTCATATCTAGATCAGAAAAAATAATCTTATAAGGAAACATCACTACCACCTCACAAAAAATAGCCCCTACCTATCTAAAGGCCAGGAGCTATTCACACCTTCTGACAAATTACCTAGTGCTTGGCTTCGATCACGCGAGCATCGGGATCATCACGCCAAGTTCCGCCCTTCTGGAAGAACTCCATGAAGGTCTCTTGACCAGAACCTATCGTCTTCTTATCAGTGGCCTGGGGAAATTTGCGAGCCATGGAGATGGTCGTTCCTACAAAATATTCCTTCTTGGGATCGAAGTCTGAACCATCATTCATCTTAATATCGTAGATACGCTCGCCATTGGGGCGGGACTTATCATACTTGTAAGTAAATCCAGCAGGAGTCACCGCACCGCGTCCATCATCGGAGACGCGCTTTTCCATCTCTTTGAGGAGCATCTCACCAGTGCACCTCATGGTGACAACATCTTCCTCAGTGTGCGGGAAGGCGTTGAAGAGCTTCTCGTATGTAACCTCTCCCTTAGGCACTCCACCTCTGGGGTTGCGGGAACTGACGATAACCAAATCGGCCCCCGTGGCTTCCATTACCGAATCGGCGTGAATCTGATTGATCTTGCCCTGTTCAAAGTAGGAGAAACTCAAGTCCTCTTCAGCCACACCCATGACCCTAGAACCGATCTCGGCCACACTGTCGATAGACTTCTGGATAATGGCCGCCACTTGAGGATCGGGCTCTACACTTTCATCCACGGGGATCAAACGAGCTGTAGCTCCAGCGATCTTCTTAGTAGCCAGATCTAACTCTAAGTCTACTTCACCGACAAATTGACCCTTAGTACCACTCTGAACAATGAGAGTATTGCCCTCATAATAACCCTCTTGTAATTCGGTGTGACTGTGACCACCGACAATAAGGTCGATCTCAGGGAACTGCTGGGCGATCTTCTTGTCCTCATCAAAACCGATGTGAGAAAGAACCATAATCACATCTGCACCAGCTTCTTTAGCTTTGGGAATATACTCTCTCAAAGTATCGGCAGAAGAGCGGAACTCCAAACCTTCCAACTTCTCTTCGCTGATATAACGGGCCATATTCTCAACATCCAAGCCGATCATGCCGACCTTGACACCGCCCACATCTCTGATCAGGAAGGGTTCACCGAAAGTAGAACCATCACCGTCGTTTACGATACTGGCATTCAAAATTGTAGCGTTGGTGCCTTCCAACATATTGTGCAAGGCTTCCTGTCCCCAAACAAAATCGTGATTACCAGGCTCGACTACATCAAAACCGATCTGAGCCATAGACTCACTGATAACGCCGCCCTTAGTCAGATAAGAGACCATGCTTCCTTCAGCCAAATCACCAGTATTGACTGTCAAGACCTCGCCAGGTGCACTGGCCTTTTCCTGACCAAACACCGTCGCAGCCTTAGCCATACCACCGCGACCACCCTCATCGAGAGCGGCTCCGTGAACGTCGTTTATATGGAGGATACGCAGAGAAACCGTTCCATCTTTCTTATCTCCCTCACCAGCGATAGAGACCTGATCGGCCACCGCTTCTGGAGTTGGAGCAGTTTCAACTTGTTCAGACTGAGGCTGTACCTGCGGCCTGGAATTAGCACTGCTTAAACTGCTAACTGAAGAATTAAAACTAGTAAAACCCTGAATTTCCATAAAAAGTACAACCTCTAATAAAAGACTAAACAAATTTAAGTTGAGCCGTTTTGGGAGTGGTCATACGAGCCACTTCCTGAATGATCCGCTCACGATCAAAATCCATAACTAATTCGTACTCATGGGGAGGTTCCCACTGATTCATAGAATCTTTGAAAACCACAAAGTCCCTGGGGCCAGCGATCTCACCTGAAGCCTTCATCACATAACCATTTTCAAGATCGAAGACCACGTAATTTCTTCCGCCAGTTATCTTCATTTTTGCTCCCTCGTAAAGATGACCTTCTCTTCACCAGTATCAGGATTTACAACTGTGATAGAGGTCACGTTAGGATTATTCTTCAAGCGAGGAAGCTCAGTGGTCTCCCAAATACTGCCAGGTCTCATCTGATCGCCAATAACCGCTCTAACATCACCAGAGACCTGCTCAGCGAAAGCATCACTGACAGCATTCCAAGCCTGGATACCTTCAGCATCCTCGAAGCTCCACTCAGGCATCTCGATGCCAGCTTTTTCTAACATCATCTCCAAAGTGACACCACCGAGTTTGGAAGCTACCTCAACAGACTTAGTCGGTCCAGCCAAGCCCATGCCCGACCAGAAGAAAGCTTTACCAGGCTCAGTCTTCAATTTAGCGCGGATTTCATCCATATTGCGCAAGATCTTTTGAGCGGGAGTCAAACCCTCGGTTTCAGAAGCCCCGTCAACACCCTCAGTCTTGCCCATGACCACATCAACCACATCCTGACGCTTGGGACAGGGCTTATCGGCGGGCTTGCCATCAGAGATAATAGCTTTATCCTCAATATCAATAGTGGCCTCTGGCTCAGAGGCAACGGGAGCAACTGGAGCGGAAGCAACGGGCGCAGCTGGCGCACTCGTGGCAGTTATATTAAAACCAGGAATATTATAATCTTGATTGTTTAATAAACTTATGCTCATCTGGAGAAGACTCCCTTCAATTTTTTTCTATCCAAATTTTATTGCCTATCTTTTCAAGCATTTTACTATAATGTAAATACTAAAATCCAGAATAAAACCAGGCAAATTATAAATTGTGTAAAAAATTAACAAATGTTTACTTTTGATAACTGTCGTCTAAGATTACCACTCTGCGCACTCACAATATTATTTATAGCAGGAATAATTTTACTGTCGTGGCCTAAAAATAAAAAGGACAGTTCAGAAATATCTTGGTATAGAGCTGAAAGCGTCACCAGAGATGTGACTTTAAAAACAATTTGCAAAAATGACAATGACAAGACAGCTAAGGTATATTTTCGCGTCCCTCTGCTCAAAGACGTAGCCCCTTATCAGAGAGTAAACAATTTAAAAGTGACCCCTGCTCCGCATAGTTATGAACAAGACCCTCACCATAACTTCTACGCTGTCTACAATATAGAGGTCGCCCCCCACACAGCCTTTAGCGTGACTCAGAGTGCAGAAGTGACTACCAATACTCTCATAAGCCAATTTTCCGCCCAAAGTTTAACCCAAGACATACAACAGAAAGAGGGAGTTTATGCCTATTCTCCCCCCATAACCCTGAGTTCTCGAGAAGAAAATTTAGTTAAAAACTTAGCCAAAGATATAGTAGAAGATCAGAGAGCAGATCTCTACAAAATTTGGCACACATACGACTACATAAGATCTTTAAATTTTGAGATTAACGAAAAGAGCCGAACCTTCAGAGACATAATCGAAAATAAAACTTTACAATGTATAGATGCAGCTCTATTGCAGACAAAGTTACTCCAGGCTTTAGATTACAAGGCCAGAGTAGCCAACGGTTTTATTATTGATACTTCTCAATACAAAATAACTGTCGCCCACGCCTGGAGTGAATTTTACACTCCAAGTTTAGGTTTTATCCCCTTAGATCCCACTCAGGGACGCTTTCCCAATACGCGCACCCAATACTTCGGCTGTTACGATCCTAATTATATAACCTGGTACATCGGGGAGACTAATTACGGTTGTCAGGTGAGTAGTGATCAAGAATTATCCTCTCCTCCCATAGAAATAACGTACCAAGTAAAAAGATACGATCTAGCTCCAGATAATAAGACTAAAATAGGCTCCTATAGCAATATTATTAATCCTCAAATTCCCAAAGATAAGATAAATTTGAGTACTGAAGAGGCCCTGCAATATATAAAAGAACATCCTCAGGCAGATGAATTTTTAGAAGAATTAAAAGGTGTAAATTGGAATGAAGAGCAGTTGAAAATTTTAGTTACTCTAAACACACCTGCGGCCAATTTAGCTCGCTCCTACTATTTAATAAATAAAAAAGATTGGCAGCAGGCGGAAGATATTCTACAACGTCTGCCTTCTGAAGGCCAATTTTTAAAAGTTCAGGCAATCTTAAACTACTTAACCAGACAGAATCAGAAAGCTAATGAAATATTCGAAAAGATCGATCCCCAAAGTATGGATGAGATTACCGCTGAAGTTTATTGGCAAAATTGGCAGGATCAACACAGATGGAGAGAGAGCCTTTTGGCCTCTAAAATTGCCTCTCGACTCTTTCCGCAAAATTATATCTTCAAAGTACAAGTTTATAGAGCCGCTTTCAACACGGGAGATAAAACGGAGACGGAGATCGCCTGGAGTGACCTGCTCCAAGCTAATCCTCAAGACGGTTATCCTTACCTCATTACCAGCCAACTTTACCTGGAGAGAGACGACAAGGCGGCCTGCCTAAAGGCGGCTCAAGAGGCTTTGAAATTTGAATTGCAACCTGATGAGAAGGCTTTTTGTGAAGAATTGGTAGAGAGTCTAAGCTTATAACTAAAAAGGGATCGAATATTCTGATCAGAAGCGCAACTGAGTTTTTAAACTCACTTAGGAGATGTAAAAAATGCGTAACTTCGACTACCACACTCCGACTAGGCTCGTCTTCGGCAAAGATGCTATAAACAAGCTCCCCGAAGTAATGAGCCAGATTGGCAAAAAAGTTTTGCTCACTTACGGTGGCGGAAGTATCAAAAAGCTCGGACTTTACGACAAAGTAAAAGAGCTCTTGAAAGATTTTGAAATTGTCGAACTTTCTGGAATTCAACCGAACCCCAAATATGATCCTAGCGTCTTAGAAGGCGTGCGTCTGTGCAAAGAAAATGGCATTGAGGTGATCTTAGCTGTAGGCGGCGGAAGCGTTCTCGATTGTTCCAAAGCCATCGCCGCAGGAGCCAAATATGCTGGAGATCCCTGGGATTTAATCTCTTACAAAGTCAAAGCCCAAGCGGCTCTGCCCATTGTAGACATAATTACACTTGCAGCCACAGGTAGCGAGTATGATTGCGGTGGCGTTATCTCTCGCACTGAGACCAATGATAAGATAGGTTATATGGATAGCCACCTCTATCCCGTCTGCTCCTTCCTCGATCCTACCTACACCTTCACGGTATCAAAGAAGCAAACCGCCGCAGGCTGTGCCGACGCTATGAATCACATCATGGAGCAGTACTTTGCCGAGGACACCACTCTGTTAAACGACGGCTTCTGTGAAGCTGGTCTCAAGAGCTTGATGGTAAACGCTAAAGCCTGCCTGGCCAATCCCGAAGACTACAGAGCCAGGGCTGAGATGATGTTCGCTTGTACGCTGGGTTGCAACGGAATTTACTCTTTAGGCAACAGCCCCTCTGGCTGGCCTTTACACGCCATGGAGCACGCCCTCAGTGCATATTATGACATCACTCACGGTGAAGGATTAGCCATAATCACCCCTCGCTGGATGAAATATGTACTCTCTGACAAAACGGTAGATCGCTTTGTAAAATACGGCGTAAACGTGTTCGGCATAGATAACACTCTCGATAAATACGAAATAGCTAACGAAGCCATAGAGATGACTTACGCCTTCTTCGAAGAGGTAGGTATCCCCATGCACTTGAAAGATGTCGGTATAGGCGAAGAGCGCATCGACGAGATGGCCCACCATATCGCCGTAAACGAAGGATTGGACAGAGCTTACATACCTCTCTTGGAGGAAGATATAGCCAAGATACTCAGAGCGTCTTTGTAATTTGCAATTAGCAATGCTCAATGCTTAATTCGCAATTCATAATGCGTAATTCGTAATTGGAATAATTACTTACTTCCAAAATAATTACGCATTGCGAATTAAGCATTGCTAATTGTTAAAGAGCGAGAGGCTAACCCAAAAGGTCAAATTTTCAACACAACTTACAAGGGCAAAGAGAAACGTTACACCCTCACCACGTTCAATTTTTCAATAACAAAATCTAGTCCATTCTCTTTACGACAGGATTCCAAATAAGAGCCTACAGATCTATCACTATCGTAGCCGAACTCCAACAGACATATTTTACCGTAAGTTTCAGCCATAATATCAATAACCTTAGAATTGATAAGTTCACTATCTTTGTGCTCTTCGCAGCCCTTAGCATGGGCTTCACGTTCTAAACGTCTCGTCTCTTCCCAGGGAACACTCTTCCTGTCCAAATAAGTTATATCTTTGTTGCTAGCAACTAATTTGCAAATATTATGAGCAATATCGCGTATTTTTTCTAGCTTATCAGCATCGTTTTCATTACACTTTACCGTTAAAATTGCACACTTATCTTCTTTGGCATTCAATTCACTAACTAAAAATTTCATAAAATAGGCCTCACATCCCCGAGCAAATTTTGCCCTAACTTTAACTTGCTAACTTTTGCTCCTGCAAGGAGTATTTTTTACATTTTGCTAAAATTTGCATATTTATGGGCAATAGTATAGGCAAAATTTTACGGATAACAACTTTTGGAGAATCTCACGGGCCCGCCATTGGAGCGGTTGTTGATGGACTGCCAGGCAATATTCCTATAGATATTGAAAAATTGCAAAGTTATGTCTCCCGCCGCCGTCCAGGCAGAAGATATACCAGCCCGCGCCAGGAACCAGACAACCTAGAGATACTATCAGGTCTATACAGGGGAAAGACTCTAGGAACTCCCATTGCTTTAATAACTCGCAATATAGACTCTAATGCTGATGAATACAAGAATATTAGTAGTGCTTTTCGCCCCTCTCACGGCGATTACACCTGGCAAATGAAGTACAAACACAGAGATCCGCGGGGTGGTGGTCGCTCTAGTGGTCGTGAAACAGTGGCTAGAGTTATGGCTGCAGGTTTAGCCGAACAATTTCTAGATTACTGGGCCGAAGTTAATCAACGCCCCCCTATCCAAGTTTTGAGTTGGTTAGAACAGATAGGGCCCATCAAAATAGATTACACACCAGAACTTTGGCAAAAATACTTAAAAGGACTAAAACGCGAAGAGATAGATGAAGATCCCTGCCGCTGTCCTCATCTGTCTACATCCAAAAATATGATTGACTACTTGCGCCAATTACAAGAAGAGAAAGATTCGGCAGGTTCTAGTGCAGTTTGGTTAGTGCGCAACGTACCTTGTGGATGGGGAGAACCCGTCTTTGACAAGTTGAACAGCCGACTAGCTAAAGCAATAATATCAATACCTGCCGCTAAGGGCGTAGAATTTGGAGAAGGTTTTCACTTTGCCAATATGCGGGGCAGTCAAGCCAACGATCTCCCCTATATGGAAGGCAATCAAGTTAATTTTCGCTCCAATCACTCTGGCGGTATCTGGGGCGGAATTTCCAATGGTGAGTACCTTTGGGGACGTGTGGTTTTCAAACCCACTCCCAGTATCGGCCAATCTCAAAAGACTGTCAATATTTACGGACAAGACATACCACTAATAATCGATGGTCGACACGATCCTTGTTTAGGAATACGCGCCTCTGTAGTGGTTGAAGCCATGATAACCATAGTATTGGCAGATTGTGTGCTTAATAATAGCACGGCAACAATTAGCAATTAATAATTGGCAATGCCAAACATGAATGCAACATATCAAACTTACAACGCACAGTCGCAGACAAAGTTTGGCCTTTTGTGATTAAGGCTGAGATAGCTCAACATTCCGTTGCCCAAAAATAGAACTCGCTCAGATCGCTCCTCTGCTCTGCGCAGAATAAAACTCTCAGCTTCTTGAGGAGCATATGGAAACAAATGAGCCTGCGGGGCAATGGAAGCTATCTTATTAGGATGAATATCTCTATTGACTTCATCATTTAAATAGTTAGTAACAGCCAAAGTAGATAATTTGGGCCAATTGGAGAGTAAATTTACAGCCTCTTTTAAGGAATGGATACGATCTAAGAAAGTGGCACAGACGCAGATCTTCTCTTCTTGGCCCAAAAGTTTCTCTAAAGAGTCCAAAAGTGAACGTAACTTTTCTCGACTAGAGGCAACCGTAGCTAAAATTTTATCACTCAATTTCTGCAGACGACCACTTATATGAGTTGCTTGTAGACCTCTGGCCATATCTTCCCAATGAGTCCCTAGCACAGTCATAGCACCGACCAAAGCCTGAGAAGCATTTTCACATTGAAACGAACCCAGGGCATTTAGAGAAAACTTTTGCGAATTAAAAATATTAGGATCTACACAATAGACTTCACACATTTTTTTACTCAACTTTAATCTAAAAGTAGACCCATCCATCGAACAATCGATATCTTCAGCAGAAAAATCACGTCCATAAAGTAAACCTTCAGGCAAAAGATTTTCTACTTTAGGATCTTGGCGAGCAAAAACTATATTTTTCTTGTGACGCAAAGGTTCAATTTTATGATAAAAAGGACCAGCCTTATCTTCTAATTCTGGGTGAAAATCTTTGGGAGCGAGTAAAATTTGTCCATGATCCGTACCTATAGGACCTACTAAAGTTAAAATAGTGTTGGGCAAAACACTTATAGGATCAGCTAAATAACCTATGTTAGCCTCAGCAAATATAAAATCAGCCTTTTGCCGCACCGCCCAACTATTCAACAACCAAGCGCGCATATCATAAGGAGCTACTTTTCCAAGTTCTGGGGCTTCTTCTGCCATATTGACAGCTTCTTGTAGTAAAGGAAATTGCTCCATAAACTCTTCTTCACTCATAGAACGAACAGAACCATTGTGCCAAATTTGGTAACGTTGTAAATTTCCCGAGGCTGATTCATTCAAAGGTGGTTTTACACCGACAACACACTTATAACCCAAATGAGAAAAAATAGAGGCACAAAAACTCAAAATAGAAGCTTTGCCACAAGAACCAACACTCACAATTGAGGGAATATTACGTATTTCCTTAGGCAAACACTCAAACATTTTGGCAAAACGATGAGCATGAAAATATTTTAAATCCTTTGGAAAACAGTGTTCACGTTCGATCCATTCCATACTTTCGGTAAAGTTTAACATTTTTTCACCCTCGCTAACGGTATGCCCGCAAGTACCAAAATTACCCCTAACCACTGCAACCATGTAAGCGGATCAGTAAGAACAATAGCCGCAACAATGATAACTAAAGGTCGTTGCACTAAATTAAATATAGACATATTAGTAGAACCGACTAACTTTATAGCCCATAAAAAAGCTACATTAGCTGCGGCTGCCGCTAAACCGATCCACAATCCTATCGGTAAACTTTCTCGTGGTATGGGTTCTTGAAAAGGCCAAATAAATAAAATAGCCACTAGAGCATTTATCCAAAATATCCAAGTAGAAATTAATGGAGGTTCAAAATCAGCAGTCAAAGATTCCATACGAACCCTATAAATAGTGGAACTGATCACTGCAGAGAAAATAGCCACATATCCTAAAATACTGTGACTGCCCATAGCTTCAGCATTAAAAATATTTATGGTCAACAAAATTCCAGTAAAACACAGAAAAAATCCCAACCAAAAACGCCAAGTTAGAGCATGACGCCCCATTGCCCAGTTAGACATAGCCACCACAGCAGGCGTAGTCGTCACAATGGTTATAACCTCCACTGCAGATAAGTACCTCAAAGCATACAGAGTCAAACCGTTAGTGCATAAGAGCAGTACACTGACACTACCTATACGAAAAACATCGCTGTATTTAACTAAACGAAATTGACGAGTCATTGGCAAAATAACTACAGCGGCTACAATGTTCTTCATAACTAAAAGTTGTAGAGGAGTTACAGTACCTCTGTAACCTAACTTTACCAATATTGGCTCAATAGAAGCAGATAAAAGGGCCAAGATAACGATCCAGGAAGTTGCCTGCATTTTTAAGCTATACGCTCCTTGAGTTCTTCATAAGTTAGATCGGCCCAACCTAATCTTTCCAAAGTACGTCCCTGAGTCAAAAAATTTTCACCAGACAAAACTTGAGCAAAAGTTATGATAGAATCGGCTACAGGTGTTTCTAAACCAGCTAATTTGGCCAAGTAGTGCATAGGCACTAAAGTACAACTGACATCTTCTTTTAAATATCTGTGATTGAGTCGATCAGGAGCCTGGCTAGTTTGATAATTTGGTACGGTACACATAGCCTTTAAAAGTGAACTATCATCACAACCATAATAATTCTTTAACCACTCTTTAGCAGGTAAAAGTTTTGTATCATAAGCCTCAGCCACACTCTGAAATTCTTTTTCCAAAGCCTCCATTAAGACTATAGTTCTGTCGGTGAACCCTTCACAATAAAATAAAAAAGGATCAGCCCTGTCAACCCTATTCATATTAGCAATCATCGTCAGAGGATGAGCCAAAGCTCCAAAATCGGAAAGTCCACGCTGGATGATGTTATCTGCTGGCAACAAAACAGGAAAGATCGTCTGCATTAACGACAAAACTTTATCTAAATTTCGACGACTAGGTGTACAGACTAAATTCCACTTCTTTATACCTCTGACCCAAATACTTTCATCTTTTTGTAGACGAGAAGCGAATAGAGCATCAGTTTCACAAACTATCACTTGTTCCGCAATTTCAGGATTATACTCTCTTAAAACCGCTTCAAATTCAACTGATCCTGCCAATTTTGAAGAAAAAACAACTATAATCTGCCCTGGTTCAATAAACTCAGCCAAACGCATGGCAACATCCCTATAAGCTGTGGCCACCGTACCAACAAAGATCATGCTACAACCTTTTACAGCTTCGGCTAAATTGGAACCCACAGAATAAAAATGGAAATCACCTTCAAATTTTCCAAAAGCCCTTATGTGATGGTTGTAACGCACACATTTAAATAGATGATCCACATTACGCACCCAAAGACGCACAGAACAACCTATACTATCCAAATAACAAGACAGAGAATGAGCGCAATTTCCTCCTCCCAAAACAGCTACAGTTTTATTCTTAGGACTCAATAGAGTACACCTCCATATTTATTTTTATTAACAATAA
>JAFSXH010000203.1 GCA_017444165.1 bacterium
ATGAACACCTTTGTCTTTGACTTGCTCTCCGTCACCGACTGGAGTACGGGCCATCCCCTTTTGAACGGCAACAGTGCCAGCCATTGTCTAATGTTGGGAGCTAAATTTAATCCCTTTGGCGATTTCGATGCGGGCGTAGAGTTCAGTGCCTACTCCAGCAATGGCAACAACTTAATGAGTGCCTTCTGGGGAGTACCTCAGCCTTATTGGAGCAATCCTGTTATGGCTAATGTCGGTTATAACACAAATGGAAATTTCGACAATTCACATAAGTTCTATACTAAATTAGCTTTAGATAACTTCTGGATCAAGAAGAGAGACGGATCTTTCAACTTAGTCTTCGGATCTTTCAAAGAGGATAACTTCGACTCTCTCGTCTTTACACATCAGCGCAACGCCAACGCTTGGGATGATTATTATGCTGGTTGCTACGGACTATTGATCAACGGTCAGATCCCCATCAATGAATCCTCCCACTTGAGATGGGAAGCTATGGCTACTAATTTAGCCAATAACGCTTCTTCCCCCGATATCGCTCCCGAATATTACTACGAAACCCGCGCCCAGGGTTTAAATTTAGAATGGTTATTTAACGACGAAAATGGCAGTCTCAAAGCTAGCTTTATGCACACCGCTGACGAGGGCAACGATGGAACGCCTCGCCAGGGTCTGCTCTCCAGTGCCAATTACTCACTGGGTTGGGTCAATCCCGATGGTTATTACGTCAACCAGATAGGCATGGGAACTTCGCAAGTTGCTGGTATAGGTTCGACCTCCGATATTCGTCCTATCTCTATGGTCGGAGCTGTAGGCAACGATGGTTACACTGGTATAGCTGGCGTTCCCAATTTAGGTGGTATCGGGCCTCAAGATATGCGCACTTACAGCTTGAGCGGACGCTACACCTTCGAGATCAACGATGATATAAAACCCACAATCTTTGCCGAATATGCCCATTCAGAGTACAAACCTTCGAAAAATTCTGATTACAGCGTAGGAGGCGATGCTCTCCGTGCGGGCATGCAGTTCAGCCTCTTCAACGATAAGTTGAACTTAGAGGGCAGTTACAACAGGGTAGATCCGACTTATGATCCCTACATTCTAGTTTACCCAACTGCAGAACTAGGCAATACCCTCTGGAGTGTTCCTAACTTTACCTATTACAGCAACTTTTACTCTTTGCACGACACAGAGAATTACACTCACAACCGCAAAGGTTTTCGCACTAAGTTAGCCTGGAAGTTCTGTCCTACAGGCCAGCTCCAGTTGAGTTACTCTAAACTATCTCAGACGAGGACCTCTTGCCAAGACGTGCGCTACTCAGCTGGTTCTTTGGGACCTTTCACTCCCAACTCAACCGTTTTAGGTTTCTCTCCTGGCTTTATTGATCCCGTCTTTGGTGGTTTTGCCGAAGAGACTTTTGCCAGTGATGGCACAAATGCTCTAGGAAAAGTCTTAGAGAATCCGCGCGGCCACGTGGAAAATTGGGTTGTCGGTTTCGGATTCAAGTATCCCTTGAACATCAAAAAAGATCGCCGCTGTATCGGCCTCTACGGTGGAGCCCGCAGTACCCACTTCAAGCGCAGTTCCGACCTGGTAAACATCTTGAATACCCCTACTCGTTGGGGAGCGCAGAGTCAGAACTACATAGATTGCTATTTCAACGGTTGGCAGATCCGTGCCGATTACGACATCACAACTAAATTGAAGATAAACGTCAATTACAAAGTCGCCGACATCTTCGGCCATATGGATCACCTAGGTGTTATGAACGCTTACGCCGACGCCATCCATAGTACCGACTTTGACATTCTCAATGTTCAGCAATTCATTCCCAGTGTCGGCCTCGATTGGCAGATGAGCGATCAGCTCACCTGGGGCATCATGGGCCAATTCTATCGCACTAAAGACAGTATGTCCGAAGATATCTACGCTACTCCCGCCGTACCAGCCGTAAATATAGCCCTGCCGCCACAACACGGTTCACACCCGTTCAATTGGCAAGGTTACATGGTAAGTTCGCATATAGACTATAAGTTCTAATAAACAAAAAAAGATCGTCAACATCACTGTTGGCGATCTTTTTTTTGTCTCGTGCTTTCGATAAACTGTTTGTTGATAGCTACGAGCAAAAATGCCAGCAACCCTATTGTTGTCTAAACAAACGGCGAACCTTAATATACTCTAAAACACATTCAGGAACTAAATACTGCGCCGAACGCCCACTCGCCAAAAGTTCACGAATCTGCGTGGAAGAGATCTCTAAACCTGGCGCATCTACCCAGATGATCTTCTCAGCATTTTGTAAATTCATCTGCTCTAATTTATAGCGCAACTCATCAAACGTGACTCCAGGACGATTGAGAACGTAAAAATACTCTAAACGAGCCAAGATCTCGTCAAACTTGTACCAAACAGAATTTATTAAAGAATCTGCCCCTGTAATAAAAGAAAAATCGCAGTGTGGATTCTGTTGAGTAAGTTCCATAACTGTGTTAATAGTATAAGACAACTTACCTCGCGATATTTCTAAATCACTAACTGTAAACAGAGGGCAAGTCTGCGCGGCCAAACGGCACATCATCAGACGATCTTGAGCGGAAACGGAAGGGGCCTCCTTGTGCGGAGGAACATTATTAGGCATGAGCATTATGCGATTGAGCCCTGTCTGCTCGGCGACTTCAATGCCCATACGCAGATGTCCAAAATGGATAGGGCAAAATGTACCACCCAATATACCAACACGTAACTTCATCTTGAACTGCACCTCCGTCGCCTATTCACTAGCCTGCACTGCCCGCACATAAGCGCGATGCTCACTTAAAACACTATCTACCTGCCGCAACAATTCCAATTTATCCGGTTCGTCAGAATCTTCCAATTTTTTCTTAATATCCAAAAACCACTTAATGTGATTGCGAACGTGAAGTTTAGAGATCATAGGAGAGAAAACAGCCATAATACCAAATATCAATAAAGCCAACCAAACAGTTCCAAACTGATAGACAAAAAATAAGGCCAAAAATACACCCCAGAGTATAGCTTGACAGCTTATATCAAATTTATTGGGCAAAGACTCAGGAGACCCTCCAAAGAAAAGTTCATAACTTCTAATCTCTTTATTCAGACTCATCCGCATCAAAGTTATAGTCGTTTTGCCCACTACCTTCGACATTATCCGAAACCAACTCTACCTTCTCTATAGATAACACTAAAGCTCGCAACGCTTCTATTAACTAGCATATGGTTCCTTTTAGCATCATGTGCTTAATGCACAATTGTAAATTCCAACTAGACTAGAGAGCAGTAAATAATGCTAGTTGTCACAACAAAGATTAAAGTTGCGAACTTCACAAGATTAGTAACCAACTTACCCTTTGTATTTTTCAACAGCAGACCGATAAACAGAGCCGCGATAGTCGCCGATGGAGCAATATAACGAAAATTGGCAGAAGAGATAAATATCTGATCGTAATATTGTTTATAAATTCCCAACCACATTATTAAATAAAAACTAATTAAGAATAGTATCTTCTCTAAATAGATCTTATTATGCTTATTCCTTATTAGTAAAAGCAACATTGTCATTACGGCCATTAAGTTGATAAAAATATTAACTATAAACAATAATTTTGCGACAAACTCTACACCTCTTTTATGATCCGTAAAAGTTTTTTCATTGATACTCTCTCCAAATAAAGAAGTTTTCAAAGCTATTATGATAGGATTGCGATCATTACAACCAGACTCCGTTCTGTTCCTTATTTGCAAAAATGGATATTTTAAAGGAGAGAGAGATAGATCACTGATATTATCCCAATAACTTTTATCACCGTTAAAACTGTCATCGCTAGGTGGCATCTTTTGCACATAAAGCAGAGGAATATCAAATTTAATATAGCTCCTCAAGCTGAACCAAAAACCTAAGGGCAAGCATATCAAACAAAATACAACTAAGTGCTTCCACAA
>JAFSXH010000204.1 GCA_017444165.1 bacterium
AATTGGCTAGCTCTATCTTCTGGTGTTTGGCCCTGCAATACTAATTTCACATCGGGGTTGTTTAAGCCCAAACGCTCGGCTAAGAAGGAGAAACTGGCACTTAGACGGGCTTTTTCTACATCGGAGTATATGGGATAATCAGAGAAAATGTTGCGATAGAGCGAGTCCAATTTGGCGGGAGCATACTCTGGCAGATGATATTTGTCATCTGCCTTTTCTTGAGCTAAACGCACGAGATGTCGAGCAATAGAGAATAATGGGCTGGGGTAAGCATCTTTACCCTCTAAGAGGGAATAAGTCTCCTCTAAGTTGTCCAAATTGGCGTAAATGTCGGCTATATCTTCCCAAGGTTTCTGTTGGGAGGCTTGCTGGCGCAATTCATCTTCCATATTCTGCTTTCTCTGCATGATCTCGTCACTGCACAGACCTTTGAACATTCCTGTATATGCTTTGCGACTGTTGGCCACAGAGTGTATATCGTCATTGACGCGGCGGGCATTTTCTAAGGAGCGTTGAGCAAACTGCTGATAGGCCGCTTCCATAGTGCGACATCTGGCTAAATTGTAGGGTAGGGCACGATTGCGTCGGTAATCTACTTGAGCGTAAGTCTCTAGGCGGTTGGTATGGCCAGGATGGCCCACTACAAAGACGAGATCGCCCTCCTGAGGGCCGTGAGGATCTATCTTGAAGTAATTTTTAGGATGTACAGGCTGGTCATTTTCGTAGACTCTGAAGAGAGCGGCATCTAAACTAGTGCGAGGATATTCAAAATTATCAGCGTCACCTCCAAAAGCGGCACTAGCTTGTTCGGGGGCCCAGACTAGGCGCACATCTGTATATTTCTTGTAACTGTACAGGTGATATTGGCCTCCCTGGTAGAGGGTGACGACATCACAGCGCAGGCCTGTCTCGGCTTTGGCTTCTTTTTCTATGCGCTCAATATTTTTAGCGCGAATCTCACTAGCTTTACTGGCTGGAGTTTTGGGAGTTACGCCTTCATTTACTTTTTGGGTGACATCTTCGATCTTTTGCAGACAATTTAGTTCTAAATTGGGAGCCTTGAGTTCTTCACTGCGATTATGGGCTAAAAATCCTTTGGCTAAATAATCACATTGGGCTGTACTCAATTGGGCAAGGGTACTGTCAGCAATATGATGGTTGGTAATTACTAGACCGTCACTGGAGACGAACCCTCCCGAGCCTCCATTGTTGAAGCGCACAGCCGACAACATGGCTTTATCTAACCAATCTTGAGTTATCTCAAAATTGTACTTTTGAGCAACTTTCTCTTTAGGTGGGTTTGAGAACAGAAACATGCCCTCGTCACATTTACATACAGTGGCGGGAATACTCGCTATAGCTGTCAAGCCGAGAGCTAAAGCTAGAAAAAATTTGCGATCCATCTATTGTATTTCACTCCTTATTTTCAAGTAAACTTAGGCAACCTTCGGCCAAATCAGTACAAAATTCCAGTTTGGGGTAATCTCTCTTTATATCTGGATAGATCTCTTCCCTTCCATAACCAGTTTTAACTAAAAAAGCTCGACAACCTAATTTTATCGGCCCCTGTAGATCAGCTAATTTATCTCCAAAAGCTACACAGTGGCTTAAATCTAGATTCCAATCTCTTTGGGCCTGTGAATACATAGTGGCTTGAGGTTTGCGACATAAACAATTATCTGCAGGACTGTGCGGGCAACAGTACATGGCCGTAAATTTTGCTCCATAACGTGCAAGTTCTTTTTGCATATGCTCATGTACGTTGTTGACATCATCCATAGTAAAATAACCGCGCCCTACGCCCGATTGATTAGTAACTACAATCAACAGCCAGCCTTCACAAGCTAATTTTGCCAAATTTTGCGGAACGCCAGGTATCCATTTTACCTGTTCGGGTCTGGACAGATAATTGGCCTCTTCTATTAGGGTTCCATCTCTGTCTAAAAATATAGCTCTATTCATAAGACTAAAATTTTTGATACGTCAAACGTTGCCTTCTTGGGTGTGTTTACAAAACTTAAATTTAATTTCTGCCTTGACAAAGGAATTCATTTTATGTATCAATGCGGGTGTTATGTCATTGTTATATCAAATGATTATCGGACCATTAGAAATATTCTTTGAAGTAATTTATCAGTTATCATATGGAATATTAGGGAATGCTGGACTTGCTGTTATTCCAGTGAGCCTTGTTATAAATTTATTGTGCCTTCCACTTTACTTAAGAGCCGATGCAATACAAAAAGGGAACAGAGAAAAAGAAAACAGCATGGCTCCTTACATAGATCACATTAAGAAGCATTTCAGTGGAGCCGAACAGTATATGATGCTCCAAACATACTATAGGATTGAGAATTACAAACCGCTCCACGTCCTTAGAAATGCGTTTTCACTCCTAATACAGATTCCTTTTTTCATTGCTGCTTACAATTTTCTTTCTAATCTTGAAATTATGCAGGGGACGCCACTAGGGCCTATATCCGATCTAAGTAAACCAGACAGCTTGCTGGTCATTGGGGGATTATCCATAAATATACTGCCTATCCTAATGACAGTTGTAAATATACTATCTGGTGCTGTTTATTCAAAGAAGATGTCCGTTCAGGATAAGGTGCAACTTTACGGTGTTGCCATATTTTTCTTAATTTTGCTTTATCAATCACCTGCAGGATTGGTATTTTATTGGTTGTTGAACAATATCTTTTCTTTATTGAAAAATATTGTTATCTCTTCAATATCAGTTTCTAATTTTGTCAAAAAGATAAAAAATTGCCAGCCGTTTTTTAAAAAGGTCAATAAATATCTGTTATTTGCATTGTTTTTGATTGGTTGCTTGATGTTGTTGACGGGTATTGTATTCCTAAAATTATCAGGTGAATTAAATATTAAATTAATTTCCATTGGTTTGTTACTCCAATTGCCAATCATTTTCAATTTTGTTGTTAAAAGATTGAAGAAAAATAATGTATTAGAAAATGATAGAGCTATTTTCGTTACAACTTGCCTGTTTATGGTGCTATTAACAGGGGTTCTCATTCCTTCAGCTGTTATTAGTTCATCGCCAACAGAGTTTATAACTATTTCTGATTATCAGTCTCCTCTATATCATATTTTTAATTCTTTCTTATTAGCTTTGGGAACCTTCGTTTTTTGGCCGAGTGTATTTTATTATTTTTCCAATAGCAAAGTAAGACAAGTTTTTGAATTTGTTCTAATTTGTATCAGTGGACTTGCAATTATAAATTACATGGTTTTTGAGACGAATTTGGGTGTACTTTCTCCCGTGCTTCAATATAAGGTGCAACCGAATTTTTCGCCATTTTTGACAAATATTAATATTAGTATCTGCCTAGTTACTACATTAATACTTCTCGTTTTATACATAAAAAAGATAAACTTTGTTAAGATCTTATTTAGAATAATGCTCCTTGTA
>JAFSXH010000205.1 GCA_017444165.1 bacterium
CTTTTTATTCCTCAATTAAGACTGTGCGCAAAACAGCGTTCCCAACTTTTCTCCATCTTTGAGGCGCAAGATAACATCCTCTTCACTAGCTTTAGCGATAACCATAGCTCCCCCGTAACTCAGAACAGTGCGAGCCGCATTTAGCTTAGAAGTTAGGCCACCCGTTCCACCATCCGTTTTTGTGCGCCGATCTAAACTTTCTACTTCTGGAGTTATTTCAGTAACTAACTCTAATATCTCTTCCTCTTTGTCTGGAGGATTAATTAATATCCCTGGCACAGAGGTTAAGTTCACTACAACATCAGCATTGAGCAGTGAACCTACAGTCGCCGCTAAACTATCATTGTCACCGAAGCGGATCTCTCCCGTAGATACGGAGTCATTTTCGTTGATTATAGGGAGAATATTGTATTCTAGAAGGGCATTCAAAGTATTGCGGGCATTGAGATAGCGTTCTTTATCGTCCACATCCTCACGGGTCAGCAGTACCTGAGCGACCTTTATTCCCAACATGGCAAACAAATTTTTATAACTATCCATAATTTCAACTTGGCCTATGGCGGCTAGAGCCTGCTTGACAGGGAGAGTATCTAAACCTTCAACTTGCAATATCTCACGTGCCATGCCGATAGCCCCCGAACTGACCAGGACTACTCTACAGCCCCTCTCCCTCATTTGCGCAATTTGAGCAGCCAAACCCAACATAATTTTACCATTTAAACGGCCGTGTCCATCCACACAAACTCTAGTACCTACCTTGACGATCCAAGTATTGGCTTCTTGTAAAACTTTACGCATATCAACCTCTAATTTACATTCCTACAACTATTTATATTTTTTTACTATAGTACGTCTATAACCTTGTGTTGTAAATTACAAACTTCGTTTATTCCTTTTTATGTTGTAAGCCTGATATGTTGTGTTTGTGTTGGGCAGTTTAGACATTTTTGTTGAGCCTCCGCTCTTCGCTTCACTCCGTTGCGCTCCGAGATGTCGGCTCACCAAAAAGTCGAAACTGCTTCTTAATTTCAATGTTTCTGCAGTTTGGATCAGATCTTCATTCTTGTTGTATTTCGTGTGGATGGTTTCTGGAGCGTCAGCTTTTTTCGTGGTTGCTCGTTTCACTCGCAGGGACTGAAACGAAAAAACTGACTGTCTCCTCTACGACAGTTCGTAAGGTCCTGGTTTAAGTTTATTCAGGCTGTAAGTTTGTGTTATAAGCCTAGTATGTTGTGTCTGAAGTTGTGTCCTGTGCGTTTTTACGTTGTAAGCCTGATATGTTGTGTTTGTGTAGGGCAGTTGTGACCTTTTTGTTGATCCTCCCGCTCTACGCTTCGCTCCGAGAGGTCGGCTCCCCAAAAAGTCACAACTGCTATTCAAAGTCAATGTTTCTGCAGTTTGGGACAGATCTTCATTCTTGTTGTATTTCGCTTAGTAGTTTCTGGAGCGTCAGCTTTTTTCGTCGGGATTGCTCACTTCGTTTGCACGGGCTAGACCGAAAAAACTGACTGTCTCCTCTACGACAGTTCGTACAGTTTGGGCTGAAGTTTATTTAGGCTGTAAGCCTGATATGTTACGTTTGTGTTGGGCAGTTTTAATTAGTAGTGCAGAGTGTGGAGTTTGGAGTTAGGAGTGTGGAAAGAAAGAATTAATTCATTCCAATTACGAATTACGCATTACGAATTACGAATTAAAAAGGTAGGTTCAGTGGAAAAGAAAAAAAATAATTGGTGAAGAATAGTTGCTTGTGACAGATCTTTGGGCGGTAATTTTCTCTTTCATTTTAATATTTGCTTTTAGCTCAATAGATAATTGCATCGCTCCTATGACTGGAGAGTTGAGTGGAACTTTCTCTATAGCTATCGAGAGAGTTCCTGTTTTAATATCTTTTTGTACTGCTGGAACGGTTTGTGGACTAATTATTGGGCCAGCCATTTTGAAAAGAGTATCTGCCGGTAAATTGCTGTTGGCCAGTACTCTGTTTTTAGGACTCAGTCAATTACTCTTTACTTCAAGTCATACGCTTTGTGCGGGTGTAATTTGGCGGTTTGTGGGAGGAGTAAGTTCTGGTTTGGTAGCCTCAGTAATGTGGCATCTGACCTTTCACGATATAGCCAAAAAATACTTTCAAGCTATGGTAGCGGTACTGATGTCCTCAAGGCCTCTAGCTGTTGCACTCGGTGTTCCTATAGCTGGCCTCTTGGCAGGATATACCCATTGGCAAATACCGATGATCTGTCTTGCACTGCTCTGTCTAGCCAGCGGTTTAGGATTATTTTCTATTTATCCCAAATCTAGCGAGAGCGAAGAGCGGAGCTCTATCAATAATCTCTCTCTGCTCTATCCTTACAAAAAGGCTCTGCAAGCCCCTTACGCTCTCACTTACTACCTGGGAACGACTATCAACCGCATGAGCTACTTCGGCTTTTATACTTTCTGTGGATTGTGGTTTATTAAACATTACAATCTAGAACTTTCTCAGATAAGTTTGTCCCTATTTTTTATAGGTCTAGGTGAATGTTTAGTAAATTTTTTTACAGGAACCATCATAAAAAAATGGGGACATAGATTAACTTTTGTGAGTAGCGTAATTATCTCTTCAGTTATCTTGCCCTTGTATATTTATGGAAAGCAACCATTAAATATAGCTATAGCTTTGATAGCTATTTTTATGATCCTAGATAGAATTTACTCTATGGTACTAATAGTCAGTATTCCCGATATGTTCAATTTTCAGGGAGATAAAACAGCCTTAGGATCTCTGAATACACTCACCGCCTGGGGAGCTATGACATTGATCTCCGCCTTGCAGAGTCAATTTACAGAGTTATGGGGCATAACTAACATAGAAAATTTATTAATTATCTGTTTTTTACTAGGAACGGCCTTAGTTAGTTTTGTACAGATCAAAACTACATTTAAGTTAAAAAAACTGAGCTGTTACAATACATGAACTATAACGAATTTCTAAGGTGTATCGACGATAACTGTAACGGGTCCATCGTTCTCTAAAGTTACATGCATGTGAGCTTGAAATTCGCCTTCCTGTACACTAACACCGAGTTGACGCACACACTCTACAAAGTACTTATAAAGTTGACGAGCTTTTTCTGCGTCGGCTGATTCACTGTAACTAGGGCGGCGACCGTGGCGACAATCACCGTAAAGGGTAAATTGGGAGACGATAAGTATTTCGCCTTTGATCTCATCTAAGCTGAGGTTCATCTTGCCATTTTCATCGCGGAATAAACGCAAACCGACGATCTTATTGGCCAGCCATTGGGCCTGTTTTTCGTTATCTGTATGGTGAACAGCGACTAAGACTAAGAGGCCGCGCTCTATCTGGCCGACTGTCGCCCCCTCTACTTCTACTTTAGCAAAATTTACTCGCTGAACTACTGCTCTCATAATTTACCTTTCATCTTAATGGGTCTTAGCTCTAGTCGCAGAAGAAACACTGCGCACACCGCGCAAAGCCTTGAGTGACTCTTCCATCTGCAGAGAATTTGTCACCTCTATCGTTAATTTTACTCTGGCCTTATCTCTGATAGTGTTGGCCTGGCAAGATTTTACCTTAACCTTTATATCCTTGAGACAGGAGAGGAGATCGGCCACTAGACCATTGCGATCCCAAGCATCAACGTTAAGTTGGACGGTGTATGTGTTACTGGCAACATTTACTCGCTTGTTCCATTGACACTGAACTATTCTTTCAGGATGAAGCCTCTGCAGATCAGCTAAATTTATGCAGTCGGAACGATGGATAGATACACCTTTGCCTATAGTCACATAACCTATGATCTTATCACCAGGAACAGGAGTGCAACACTGGGCCATTTTGGTGAGCATGGTATCGATACCTTGAATAATTATCTCACGCTTAGAACCAGCTTGTTTGAGATCAGCAGAAGAGGTCGGCAGAGAAGTATTCTCCTCCACTTCAGGCTCAGGCAGAGTTTTGGGAAGCATGTTTTGCATACGCCCCAATATCTGTGCAGCTGTATTTTCGCCATAACCGATACTGGCCATCAAATCGTCTATGCTGAGGAAACTCAGATGTTGAGCTACTTTTAAGAGTAACTCCTCATTAGTGGAGAGATCTACCAGGCGAAGTCGTTTAGCTTCGCTCTTAAAGGCCTCGCGTCCGCGCAAAATATTCTCATCTCGCCGCTCTTTTTTGAACCAGGCGCGGATCTTGCTTATAGCCTGATGACTAGCACAGATGCGCAACCAATCGCGTGAAGGTATGCCGTTTTTAGCCGTCTTGATCTCCACCACATCGGCGGTAGCTAGCTTGTAATCTAGAGAGACCATCTTGCCATTAACGATAGCTCCTACACAACGATGACCGACATCGGTGTGAATTCTATAAGCAAAATCGATAGGCGTAGAACCAACAGGCAAATTTATAACATCACCTACTGGAGTAAAGGCGAAGATATCCTTCTTTAGCAAATCTACCTTGACATGCTGAGATAGAGACGATTCTACTTCATTACCGCCTTCATTTTGCCAATTGAACAAAGCTCTGATCCAGGGGTGGATCTGGGCAAATATATCGCGGCTGTTTTTATCGGCAGAATGCCCCTCCTTGTAAGCCCAGTGGGCCGCCACACCTATCTCATTGACTCGGTGCATCTCAAAAGTGCGGATCTGCACCTCTAGGGGTACATCGTCAGGCCCTGTTATGGTGGTATGCAAACACTGATAGTTGTTGTCCTTAGGACGGGCGATATAATCTTTTATGCGATTGTCCATAGGAGTCCAGATCTGATGGATCTCCCCTAAAATCTTATAGCAACTACCTTTCGAACCGACCATAATGCGCAAAGCCACGAGATCGTAAACTTCAGCTAGAGTCTTGCCCGCCTTTTTCATCTTGCGAAATACACTATAGAGACTTTTGAAACGATACTCTATCTCGTTCCTGGTGTTCATCTCTTCCAGACGCTCTTTGATTATCTCAACTACTTTCTCTAAGGCTTTCTCGTAGCGAGGGCGCAAGATATTTAACTCATCGGTGAGCTTCTTGTATTCTTCGGGATAGGCGTACTGAAAAGCTAAATTTTCCATCTCTGCCTTAAATTCCCAAATACCTAAACGAGAAGCTATAGGAACGAATATGTCCAGACTCTCTCGAGCTATAGACTGGCGAACCAAAGGATCGCAATATTCCAAAGTGCGCAGATTGTGCAAGCGGTCAGCAAACTTGACGATGATCACACGCAGATCACGCGACATAGCCAAGAAGATCTTGCGCAAGTTTTCTACTGATGACTTTTCCAGAGAGTCCGAGCGAGTCTTGCTCTTCTTAGCGATCTTCTCTTTGCGGATCTCTTCTTTCTCTTGTTCGGAGAATAGGCCCGTCAATTTAGTGACATTCTTAATTAACATGGCCTGTTCACTGCCAAAGTTCTCTTTTATAAAATCTAAAGTTACTCCCGTATTCTCTTCGATAAGATCGTGCATTAAACAGGTAGATATAATTATAGGATCGAGCTTGTATTTGAGCAGGATCTTAGTGGCCTCCCAGAGGTGGACTATGCAAGGATCTCCAGAGAGGCGCATTTGGCCACGGTGAGCTAAAGCGGCAAAGTGGTAAGCCTTCCTTACCGACTCCAGTCCTTGAGCATCTAAATATTTACAGCTCTCAATAAGCTCGTTCTCAATATTCCTTTCGAACTCGCTGAGTTCTTGATCCATATAATTTTTTAATCTATCGCACACTACTTGAGCCTCTTTCCACGGTGACGACTCCATCTACATTTTTGATCTCTCCCATGAGCTTTTCCAACTCTTCTACAGATCCCGCTCCTACTTCAATTATTATATCAGTAACGTTGCGAGCGTAATCGTTAGAAAATTCGTATTTATAGATCAATACGTCTTTATTGTCGAAGACAGAAATTATATCGTTCGACAGTCCGTGACGTACGAGGGCGCAGATAAAAATTTTAGAGCGCAGAGAA
>JAFSXH010000206.1 GCA_017444165.1 bacterium
AGTTTTAAGCTTAACCTCTTTAACAGATCAAAATCTTTCAACCCCTCCAGGACTGAACGCTCTTTATCTGTTAAAGAATTTATAACTTTAGTTATCTCTTCATCCATTTCCATAATATATACAGACCTCCAAATTTTACAAGTCTACTATAATAAGCTCACTATTTAATCAAAAACAATAATATCGTTATTGCAACAATCATCGTAATATTTTTTTATTTGCTTCATAGTCAACTTCGTTACATCTTCAGGCTTCCAACCTTTTAATATAAGGACTACGCTTAGCCTCCTTAATAAATCAAAATCTTCCAACCCCTCTAAAACTGAACGCTCCATATCTGTTAAAGAATTTATAACTTCAGTTATCTCTTCATCCATTTCCATAAACATATACTTAACCCTAAATTCTATAAGTTTACATTGGTTATAGTACCAGCTTCTTCTAACAATTCAATCATTTTTTTAGTAAGGAAATTCTGGAAAGATACTAAAAACTAACCCGATTTTCTCCAGTTTTTCCCTAATTGATATAACTTCAACTGCTTTACCGCGAAATATTTCAGTAGGGCCAATGGTTCTCAAAATTTTTTTCGCTTCCAAATATTTACATTTGGCAATTTCAGAGATTAGTTTTATTTCTTCTAATGTACCTTTGTGCTCAGAATTTAGGTATATGCTGTATGTATTAGGATCATCCTCATAAGGTTCAAAAAAGGATGTAGTGATGTTATAACCGCAATTTTCACACACCCAACTTAAAGTATGTCCATTCTTATGCTGCTTCATTTCAATCCAGCAATCTTCACAAAGCATTCTTTCATGCATAACATTAACTGAACTTGCCGTAAATTTTAATTTATAGAAAACATCGTTGTAATCATCGCATATGGAAAATATTATAAAGTTGTCTTTGTAAACTACATCTAAGATACTAAAATCATCAACTTTTCCCGTAATTCCATCATAACTGTGGACATCGTGAAAGATTAAATTTATAACGCCAGTCTCTGGATCATCATCCTTATATCCATTCTGCATCCAATAACAAAAATCAACAGTAATAAATAATTTATCGTCATCAAATGTGATCTCAGAAATTAAACTATCATGCAGATTATAACGTGATAAAAATTTTGTAATAGTCATTTCCAGCTCCATAAAATAACACATATAAACAAAGTTTTTCCTTTCGAGTTAAGCCAACTCACTTGAATAGCTGGAGACTAACTCAAAAGGACAAAACTTCAGTCACAAAATAACAAAGCTCAGAATGACAAAACGCAGTGAGCCAGACTTAGAATACACAGGCTTACTTGAAGCTGATCTTCTTCATCTGCAAAGCCTCAGCAATAAAGGCCAAGATGTCGGCGTTCTCATCCAAGCGTTTGCTGATAGGTTTACCTGCGCCGTGGCCTGCCTTGCTCTCTATGCGAATCAAGATAGGCTTGTTACTCTTGTTGGCTTTTTGTAGAGCGGCGGCGTATTTGAAACTGTGAGCAGGATAGACGCGGTCGTCATGATCGCCAGTGGTGATCAAAGTAGCGGGATATTCAACCTCTTTTATGTTGTGATAGGGCGAGATCTTGTAGAGGGCGGCAAATTCATCGGGTTTGTTGACATCGCCATAGTCAGCTGTCCAATATCGACCTATAGTAAACTTAGAGAAGCGCAACATATCCATAACACCAACTTGCGGGACGGCGGCGGCGAAGAGATCGGGACGCTGATTGAGACAGGCTCCCACTAAGAGGCCTCCATTACTTCCGCCGTTTATGGCCAAACGCTTGGAATTGGTGTAATTGTTATCTATGAGCCACTGAGCGCAGTTTATGAAGTCATCAAAAGTATGTTGCTTCTGCAATTTAGTTCCAGCGATATGCCACTTCTCTCCGTACTCCGAACCACCGCGCAAACAGGCTTGAGCGTAGATTCCACCCATCTGCATCCAGGTCATGGAGCGGGTAGAAAAACTAGGTGTCATATCTATGGAGAAGCCTCCATAACCGTAGAGGAGTGTAGGCACATTGCCATCTATGGGTGTGTCTTTGTGGTAGGTGATAAAGAGAGGGACTTGCGCTCCATCCGTGCTGGGGACGAATACTTGTTTAGTGATGTAATCGTCAGGGTTGAAAGAGACGTTAGGTTCGTACCAGGTGCGGCTCTGTCCGTTGGCTATATCGTAAGCGTAAATAGTAGCTGGTCTATTGAAGCTGGTGTAACTGTAGTAAGTCACCGAGGCATCGTTTTTGCCATAAAAACCAGAGACGGAACCTAAACCAGGCAGACCAACCTGGCCTAAATATTTGCCATCGGGCGAGTAGGTGAAGACTTGGCTAGTAGCATCATGCAAGTAATTGACGAATAATTTACCTCCTGCAGTTGAGGCCTCACTTAAAGAGTCTTTCGTTTCGGGAACTATTTCCATCCAGGGTTTATCGATAATATTGTTCGTCAATTTTACGCCGACTACGCGTTTATTAGGGGCGTGAAGATCGGTTGTAGCTAAAAGCATTCCGTTTTGAATATCTATGAACTCGAATTGAGCTTGGAAGGCGTTAGGTAAGGTAATGAACTGAGCGTTGGGATCGCTCATATTTTTTACCAA
>JAFSXH010000207.1 GCA_017444165.1 bacterium
CTACAACGAGGCTATGGTATTCTTGGATAATATCTAAAGTGAGTCTGCGCTTAAGGTGTTCCGTATACTCGCTCACTTTACTCTTAGCCCGTTCCAGACATGCTTTCACTCCCTTGTCGAAGACTTCGGGTTGCTCGGGCATTATGTCATAGGCCACCAATTTTTGCATCTTGGGCAGTGTACAATCTATAACCCTAGGACCATCATCGAATATGTATTGGCCTCCTAAAGCTATATCTAGGCTACTATCCTGGCTTAAACAGTTCCTTTTGAAGAGGATAATCTCTTTAAAGTTAGGTTTGTTGTCGAAGAGGAGCTTTGTCTTTGGCTTGAGATTGAAATATTCACATACTAGGCTCAAGAAGATGTTGCGAACTAAGCGCATTTTTATAGGTTTATAACTGACAAAAAAGATCAATTTGTCATGTAAAAGGCGGTGGAGGAATTTGCGAAATTCTGGTATTTTCTCGAGAGGGATTTTAGAAAAACTTTGTACACCGTAGGCCTCTACTAAAAATTCGAGGACTGGCTCTTGTAAGTAGAAGTTATAGTCATAATCGTAAGCTAACGCTATGAAGAGCAATTGCAAAAGAAGTTCGGTTCTTGGTTTGTCAGATTTTTTATAGCTATCTCCAACTTTGACAATGAGACCATCGCTCAACAACTGATCTATGTGTCTTTGCAAAAGTTCAATATCATCTTGCCACATAGTTTTGGCCAGAGACTCTAGATCTATAGGTTCTTTTCTGCCAGCTATACTAAGAAAAGTATCATAGTAAGAGGCTTGAATATCTTTCGGCATCTTTCTCTCCCCAACTGTTCATATATTTCTATTTACGACAACTTGTCGTCATCTGTTTGAGAATCTTGTCTATTTTTGAGATCAGATTCTGCTTTTGTCATAAGTTTTACTTGTGATTTGTGTCCAAATCTCACTATGTCGCCAGGGTGGATGATCTCACTTCGTCCCATTTTGCGCTTACGTACAAATGTACCGTTAGTACTGTTGAGATCTTCAATTTCATAAGTATCTGGATGAGTCGCTTTTTTTATGCGGGCGTGGCGGCCGCTGACACTGGGATCATTGGGAAACGACCAATCATTATCTTCAGAGCGACCTACAGTTATAACATCCTTATTCATAGGTAAAAGTCTGCCCTCTGCAGTGACGAAGGCTACATTTTTACCTGGTGGCATAATTGGTAAGACTGAGAAGGGGACTATTTTAGGCTTCTTACTGCGCAGAGCAAAGAATGCTATAATAGCAACTATAACTACAGCTCCTACGAGCATCATATACCCTGAATTGTCAGATTCTTCTTCACCCCCTTGAGGATTAGCTATGACTTTGGCTTGGTCTCCATCCAAAACTCTGATATTAGCCGCTGAATCGCCAGATTTGCTCAGTTTAGGTGAGAGAGCATTGGCCACTGACACAGGTATAGCAAAACGTCCAGTGGTCGAATCGTTAGCGGCTTTGTTAGATAGGCAAACAGCGACCAACTCTCCTGTACCAGAGGCGAATATGGGAGCACCATCCGTCTGGTGGTACATTGGCTGTTTAGATTCTAACTTCATGTAAGGACCCTGAGGGCGATTCTGAATACTAGTAACTTTTAATCTTGTGTTCTTTGTTTCAAAAGAGTTGACCTTCTCTCCGCCAAAGACGGGTGAGGCAGAGATCATTTCAACGGGGGTCCCATTTTTGAGTAGTTCACTGTCGCCAATCTTAGCTACTTTGGCGTTAGTTACAGGTATCTCCAATAAAGCTAAATTAGCATCGGGAGCGAAGCACAATACGCGAGCAGGAACTTCAGTGTGATCAGAGACGAAAGCGTCTATTCTAGCCGCTCCTCTAATAGCTTCATAACTGGTGAGAGCTTGGCACTTCTCTTCATTGGCCACGACTATGACTCCGCTGGAAAAGACTTGTTCGCCAGCTATTTCTGCCTGAAATAGAACCAAAGAGGCACTTTTTCCTACCTCTCCAGATTGAGCGTTAACGAGCGTAGCAAAAAATATTGAAAATATCGTTGCGGCTAAAAATGAAAGTGCTTGGCGCATCTCCTATGTAATATTCCTTGAACAAAATGAGATACTTTCTGTTTTAGATACAGAATGAGGAAAGCCTGCTAATTTTCCTTGTTATTGAGAAGAAAAGGTCAAAGTGATATATGAGCGAAGGGCAAAATGTTATGTTGAGGATGATAGCTATCTTGTTAGTAGGTGTTACGGCAGTCGCTTGGGGGGATCTCTTTGTTGCCAAAGGTATGCGATCTGTAGATACTACTTTTAAAAGTTTTGCAGATGTAGGCAGGATTGTCAAAGAGGTTATATTTAACTCCAATTTGCTCATTGGAGTGTCGTTTCTGATTCTGTCCTTCTTTATCTGGATGGCTCTATTGTCTATGGCAGATCTCTCTCTGATCTTGCCTTTGACGGCTTTAAATTACATAATCAATGCTTTTTTAGCTAAACATTATTTACATGAGCATATTTCTGTCACTCGCTGGGTTGGTACGTTAATTATCTTTGTGGGAATAGTTATCGTTATCCTTGGGGATATTTAGGAGGTAAGTCTTCGTGAATTGGAAGGAAATTTCAAA
>JAFSXH010000208.1 GCA_017444165.1 bacterium
ATTTGCGGGAACGGTAATTATACCGATACGTGGATTGTTACAGCGGCAAAACTCAGAAAGTTGATCGAGGTTCATAATTGAGCCGTTACCTCGGGCCACAACATTCTCATTCACGTCAAAAGCCGCCAAAATTTCCAAACCGTAAGTTTTGAATCCGCTGTAATTGAGGAGTGCTTTTCCTAAATGACCCGCCCCCACCAAAACAGCAGAAGAGACATAGCGATAACCTAAATATACCTCTAAATCGTCAATAAGATATCCAACAGGATAACCAATTTTAGGGCGACCAGATGAGGTGATCATCGCTAAATCCTTGCGCACCTGTACATCGTTCAAATTTAAAGCCGAAGCGATAGACGAAGCGGAAATATAACCACTTCTATCCTGTAAACCCTTTAAATAATTGAGGTAAACGGGCAAACGCTGTAAAGTTTGTCTAGAGATAGAATTAGCCATAATCACTCCGAGCTAAAAAACTTCGGCCGTATTAAAGCACATTTTTATTCGTTTGTCTATTATTTATAAAAAAATATCGATAAAATTTTATTTATTTTTTTCAGACTCGCTGGCAGACTCATTTGTAGATTCGTTATAAGTCTCAGTAATAGCGGCTTTAGCCTTTTCGTGGCCATGAGCGTGGGTACAAGAGGCACTTTCAGACAGTTTAATAGTACAGTAAACGCATGCGCCCACAAACATTATCACGCTTATCAACCCGCTCAAAGCCGCCGCTCGTCCCCTGGAGTCGTGGAAGACACAGAGGAAGAGCAACGCTAAGATCGGATTACAAAAGCCAGCCATAGCGCAAACGATAACCTGCCCAACACTTATCTCTTCTTGGCGAGGGTTTATTTTGAACAAATTCATATATAACATATTGCTCGTTGCAATATTGGTTCCTGCGATAACACGATAATTAGCAGTTACAATAATGTGTAATTAATCTGTTACGAGCGGTTGTTTTTTCTAAAATTCATTTGCTTTAGGGTTAGTTGGGTGATAAGATTTCCAGTGTATAAGTTTTTATTTGAAATTTTTTGTGAGGGTGTTTTATGGCGAAATGCAAGCATTTTCGTTTGTCTGTCTTTATGTCCATTATGTTTAGTCTGTTAGCTTTGCTAACATCTAACTACAGTTACGCCAATGAGGCTTTTCAAGAGAGTGGAAATTCTTTTGAGTCTAGTAATGTGTGGACTGAACGGACGAGTCAGAGTTCGGGGGGTAAATTAAAAAGCTCGCTGGAGTTGCGCTCTGGGCTGATAGATGGCAAATTATTCGTACCTAAAAGTGTGTATTTGCACACAGTTAAACATGATTATTTAAAACCTTATGATGCTTACACTCGTGGACAAGTTGCTCTGAATAAGGAAGATCCTGAGAGTTACGGATTGTTAGAGTCTGCTTCTCGACGTGGTTGTAATCAGGCGAAAATGCTCTTTGCTAACTGTCTATTGCCGAAAGATCATCCTTTAAAGAACGATGGCACTCCTACTTTTGCTCTTGAAGGTAAACAATTAAATAACAAAGAGCGTATGCAACGTTATTTGAAATGGATGAACAGTGCAGCTGAAAATGGAAGTTCGACTGCTGCTAAATCTTTAGCTGATCTTTATCGCAAAGGTGAACATGTGGGAAAGGATGCTAATTGTATCTTTAAATACACCAAACTAGCGGCTCAGGCAAAAGATCCAGAATATATGTACAAGTTAGGTACGTATTATTATCAAGGATTAGGTTGTGAAAGAAATTCTGCAAACGCTGAAAAATGGATGAAACAAGCCTCTCATTTAGGAAACAGTAAAGCTTCTTCTTGGTTGAGTGAACATCGTGAAAATGAAAGAAGAGTAGCCGTCCAATCTTGCGGTAATAGCAATTATGAGAGTCGCAGTTATGATAATATGGTATGGATTTCTGCCACAGGTTCTAAATATCACAGCTATAATAGTTGTGGCAGAATGAATCCTGCGAGAGCCTATCAAATGTCCAAATCTCAAGCTGAAGCTCAAGGTTATGGCGCTTGCAAAAGGTGTCATTGATTATCTAAATTAGCTCAAGTAATCTTTAATATAATTGCCAGTTACTAAGCCAGATTAAACATAAACCTAAAATGTACGAATTATTCTAGAGGAGACAGTCAGTTTTTTCGGTTTATTCCCTGTTGGTGAGATGAGCAACTCCGAAAAAAGCTGACGCTCCAGAGACTACTTACACGAAATACAATTAAACATCTCCCTCTTATAGAAACTGGAGATTCTCGAGAAGTTTGGTATACGGACTAATACCCAATAGCACATCACGAAGGAGTTGGCTATTAGGATACCCTTATTTTCAAGGGTCTGTCCAAAAGCCCCCTACACAGTTCCTCGAAATCGAGGTTCTGCTTACTTCTACGAAAGTATATAGTTAAATAAATTAGCAAATAAATTAAATATTAATTTATATTTTTATATAATTATGATATATCGCAGTGCTTTTATTAAATATGTAAAAAATGACAACTTGTATTTTGTATAACATGTGATATAATCCGCCCTAGTTG
>JAFSXH010000017.1 GCA_017444165.1 bacterium
ATAACTTTGAAGTACTCTGCAACGAACGCTTCTATCAGTTATTCCAGCTTTGCTGAAGAGAAATCATATATTATCAAAATTACCAATCTCACATTCAAACCCAATGATGTTGCAATCACTTTCAATAGAGGTAATTCTACTATCGATGAAACACTGACCAGTGCTTCTTACTCTGATAAGGAAAAGACTTTAACATTTACAATTACTTCTGATTGCAATATAAACATCAAAAATATACATATAGACAATGCTAATCTTAACAAAACTGTTAAAGTTAATGATAATTACTCTGTTAGCTATAACACGTTCGATATAGCAAAAACAGCCTACAGATTATTAATAATAGACGTATATGATATATCTTTCATTGGGACTTCTAATATTAAAATACTGACCTACAAATCCAGTACTTCTAATGAGATAAAATCTGTAAATGGCAGTTATGTTGGTTATATAGTAACTTTCGATTTAGAGGATACTGGCGATATTACCTTAGAATCTGTTAATTTGGCTAATACAAATTATAAATTCAGAAATAAAATTACTCTAAATCCTAACTCTATAACTAAAGTCTCTTTTACCGATCTGTTAGAGGATTCTTGTTATATGTTTAAGGTAACTGGAGTTAATCGTGAGCCAGATTCTGCAAACACAAAAATGACTTATCACACATCCAGTAATAATACAAAAAGATCTATATCAGGACAGTATGACGCTCAAGATAGAAGTTGTACGTTTAAGATAAATCTAAAAGATGCTGATTTTATATACGTAGATAGTATTGAAATGAAGCTCAAGGATAACTCTAATTCTTACTTCTGCAATTTTGATGGTGAAAAAGTTTTATCGAAAGATTCACCAAATTCTAGCGTAAGCTTTTCATCATTCGATATTTCTCAAACTAGTTATACCTACAGTGTAAAAGTGAAAAACGTACCTCTATATGAAAATTCTGTTATGAAAAAGATGATTATTTCTGCAAAAACGAAGGGAGGTAAGGTTATAGGGGATCATATAGGTGGAACTTTTGACAATGGTACACATACCGTAGAATGGTCTGTAGTATGCAAAGACAGTGATGGTTGTATCTTTACACTGATGGAAATTCGTGAGAGTGATATTCAGGCTATTTACCCGTGGGATATAACATTAACTCCTGACAAAAGATCAGTAACTATAGATTTCTACGATTTGAGTTTGTACAGATACATTAATGACACAAAAACTCAAGAACTAACATGTCCTAGATGTAATGGAAGAGGAAAAATACAGTGTACTGATTCTTGGCATCGTAGAGAACACAACTCAACTTCTAGGTGTCCAACTTGCTACAATGCGTTTCTTTCAACTACAGCTGCTGTTGAAAATGTTTGGTACGATTGCCCAAGCTGCAAGGGAAATGGAATAAAAACTACAACAAGTGGTGGCCCTAGATGGGAAAAATACAATGAAGCTGTTCGGCTAGAGGGATACTAACTCTAGAACTAATCAACAGGCGCGTTGATGGTAAGATACCCTTGCGATCACGTGCCTGTTGCAATTGCTTAACTTAGCATAACACCTTCGCCAGTCCGCCCTCTGAAGTCTCTTTGTACTTGGAGGACATGGCCTGGGCGGTTAGATACATAGCCTCTACGCAATCGTCGAAGCTCACCATGTGGCTTCCAGGCATTTCGTCCAGAGCGATGCAACTGGCCGTCCAGGCTTTTATTATGCCAAAACCGTTGCGCTCAATACAGGGGATCTGCACGTAACCACCCACGGGATCGCAGGTTAAGCCTAGATGGTGTTCTAAGGCAGACTCAGCGGCGTTGTCGATCAATTCAGCGTTACCACCTTTGTAATAGACCAACATGGCGGCGGTCATAGCTGAAGCTACGCCGATCTCCGCTTGACACCCCCCTTCAGCCCCTGAAAGCGTGGCGTTGTGCTTACACAGATAACCGATAGCGGCCGCTACTATCAACCCTTCGCAGATACGGTGAAAATTGTAATCTTCTGCCATCAAGAGAATACTGACCGCTCCAGCCATCACCCCAGAGGAACCCGCTGTAGGAGCCGTACAGATAATGTGGCCGCGAGCATTCTCTTCACTGGCGGCAATAGACATAGAAGCAATACCACTTATTGAGTGATCTGCCGAAGGTTCAGAGGTCTTGTAGAGTTCATAGAGCCTTTGAGCCTTGCTCTGTAGCCCCAAAGTGCCAGGCAGTATATCTGTCTGCTGGAGACCAGCTAAACAAGATCTCTGCATAACAGAGATAACTTTGCCTATGAAGGCCAAGATTTCGCTCTCTGTCTTGCCACTTAGAGCCATCTCGTTGGCTAAAAGAATATCGAAGAGTGTGCGATCTTCAGTGACATAACTCTTCAACTCTTTGAAAGTGGCATAAGGGTAAGGAGGGTCCATTTTGGGAGGTGGCTGATAGCCTTTCCACTCTATGAAACCTCCACCCACAGAGTAATACTCTCGATGGAGCAAGACCTCTTCATCTGCGTAAAGGGTGAGACGCATCGTGTTGGGATGAGGAAACTTACCCAC
>JAFSXH010000018.1 GCA_017444165.1 bacterium
CACATGATTACCATTTTTGTTACAAGAGAGAGAGAGAGACGCTATCGTAAATTATTAGCTTTTTCTTTATTAGAGGTGCTTATCGTTGTAGCAATTGTTGGCATACTTTCTTCCATTATAGTTGTTAAGTGGCAAGATATGAGAGAAATAGAGCAAGCACGCCAGTGCAAAGCCAATATGTTAGAGATTGCTTCGGCTTTACAGACCAAGTTTTGTTGCGAAGAATTTTCTTCGAAAACGTACATAACTCTGAACCCAAAGACTTGTACAGAGGAACATCTGCCTTTATTAAAATGTCCTCTACCATACGACAAATATCCAGATTCTTTTTTTTACATCGTATACGTCAATGATAACCGACCTGTAACCAAAACACCATATAAAGTTAGAATTGAGTGCCCTCCACATACTAGAAAACAATCAGCGGCTTATAAAAGTGCTTCAGGTAACCGAGATGCACTTGATGCAATGCGTAGAAAGTATTGGGTACAATATGAATTTGAAGTAGGAACAGGAAAAGCAAAATATAACTATGATAACCGCAACACCGCTGGGACTTGGTAGTTTTTGAATCGTTCAATATAGACAGAGTCAAGAAGAACCTATCGCCAATATTACTGCTGTAAAGGGAAATTTTTTATAGTAATGAACACTTCCCGCGTTATGTCTTATCCGTGGAAGAGTTCTGTAATTTTGGCTCCTATGAGCAAAGGGAGCAACTTGCCTTTTCGTCGCCTCTGCTGTGATTTTGGTGTAAAGACGACAATTTCTGAGATGATCTTTGCCTCAGCTTTGGCTAAAGGCAATCGCAAAGATTTAGCTTTGTTGCGCCGCGCTCCTCAAGAAGAATGCTTTGGCGTGCAGATCCTCACTAAGAATCCCGATGATTTAGATATTGTCGTTCCCATTATTGAAGAGTCTGGAGCAGATTTTATCGATCTAAACTGTGGCTGTCCTATAGACGAGGCCGTAAAGAGAGGCATGGGAGCAACCTTACTGGATCGCCCTAATCGGCTGGAACAGCTCTTAGAGAGGATGGAAAAGGTCTGTCACATACCCTTTACGGTCAAGTTGCGTTCTGGCTACAAAGAGGGCCATATAAATATCAAACAGACTTCGAAGATGGCTGAAGATCACCATGCCAGTGGCATAGTCGTCCACGGGCGCACCCGAGAACACCGCTACACAGGAACGGCCGATTGGAATATGGTTAAATTGGCTGTGGAGACGGTAAAGATCCCTGTGGTTGGCAATGGCGATATTTTAACTTGGTATGAATCCGAAGATCGCTTGGAGTTGAGCCACGCCCAGGGGGTAATGATCGGGCGCGGGGCATTGATTAAGCCGTGGATATTCCAAGAGATAGAAGAAAAGCGCGATCTCAATCTGACACCTCAAGAGCGCGTAGAGGTATATTCTCGTTTAACTCGCTACATGTTGGAACACTTTGGCAACGATGCTCACGGACAACGGACTACGTCCTCTTTTATGTCCTGGCACTTCGATCTCCTCACCCGCTACCGCTATCTGCCAGAGTCTAGCTGGCACGAAAAAAGCTATGAACATCCTTTAATTCAGACTAGGTTAAATAATATCTACGAGGGTCATCCCTTAGATATAGTCTTGGCGAGTTATGGCAAAAATTGGCGGCAGACTTTGGGAAATATTTTCGTTGAAGCCAACGCCAATGGCTATTCTCAAGAGTGGCTGGAAGAGAAACTTTCCGCTCTGGCTCCAGAGATTATTGCCAATTATCAAGAACAGATCAAACGCAAAGCCGAAAAGAAGACGACTTGCGAAGAACCTGTATCGGCCAATGGCCTGCCTTACAACCAATTTTAGAGAGGTAAAAAGATATGTCCAACCAGGGTACACCACATATAAACGCCGCGCCTGAAGATTTTGCCCCTACTGTGCTCATGCCTGGCGATCCTCTGCGCTCTAAATTTATAGCCGATAATTACCTAGAAGAGGCCAAATTAGTCAACAACGTGCGCGGAGTGCAAGGGTACACGGGATACTACAAAGGGCGCAAGATCTCTGTAATGGCCAGTGGTATGGGCGGCCCCTCTATGGGCATATACTCACATGAACTCTTCGCTTTTATGGGGATAGAGACGATCATCAGGATAGGCACTTGCGGCGGCATGAATCCTAATCTGAAATTGGGACAGATCGTCTTAGCTCAAGCCTGTTCTACAAATTCTAACTTTATCAGTCAATTCAAATTAAATGGCACCTTTGCTCCTGTGGCCGATTTTGCTCTCCTCTGCAAAGCCTATGAAGTTTGTCAAAATAAAAACTTGGCCTGTGCCGTTGGCAATATCTTAACTTCAGATTATTTTTACGATTACTCTAACAGTTACGGTGATTGGTCTCGCTTAGGAGTCTTAGGATGCGAGATGGAAGCAGCCATACTTTACACTAATGCCGCTCTGCATAAGAAGAGAGCCTTATCTATTTTGACAGTCAGCGATGTTTTAGATTCTCAAGAGATCATGACCGCCCAAGAGAGACAGACCTCTTTAACGAATATGATCGAAGTAGCTCTCGAGGTCGCTCCGTGAAACTTACCTATAAATTGGTCAATGCCCCTTGGGAAGATCCCACCGTCATCATCAATCTCAACGAAACCAAAGAGCACTGGTTGTTCGATTGTGGAGATATATCGAAGATCTCTGTCGGCACTCTGATAGGTGTAACCGAAGTTTTCATAACTCACACTCACATCGATCACTTTATCGGTTTCGATAGATTGTTGCGCATGAACTTGCGTGAAACTAAAGAGTTACATTTTTACGGCCCCCTGGGAATGTCTGCTCAGATCGGCCACAGATTGCAAGGTTACAGCTGGAATCTAACTGAAGATTCTGATTTCATAATAAAGAGCTGCGACCTCATCCCTGGCCAGGATCCCATAAAAGATCAAGCCCAAGCCATTTGGCATACATTCAGAGCTAAAGATAAATTTCAGGAAGCTACAAAAGAGAGGGAGTCTATAAAGTTAGATTCGGCTAAATTGCCCCTGCGCCATAGAGCCGAACTCAAGTTTGCTCCTCTGGTCCATGGGGTTAATTGTCTGTGTTATTCAATTACAGAACCTCCCCAAGTCCGTGTAGATCCTCAACGGCTTAAAAGTTTAAACTTAAATCCCGGCCCCTGGATAGCCCAACTTTTGGATATTTACAAGAATCAGTTGGAAGATCCAGGTGAGCTGACCATAGAAGGAAACCAATACCCTACCTCTCTGCTCAAAAGTCTGCTCTACTCCCCTCAACGCTCAATCTGTGCCTACGTGACCGACACCGTCTTTAACCGCCAAAGTATGGCTTCTATACGCTACGTAGCTGAAGGGGCCGATCTCCTCTGGTGTGAGGCCTGTTACCGTCACGCCGAACTAGAAAAAGCTAAACAGAATCTGCATTTAACCTCTCGCCAAGTTGGGCGTATCGCCAAAGATCTAAAGGTAAAAGAATTGCGCCTCTTCCACTACTCCAGACGCTACAAAGATCAGCTCATGCCCCACATAGAAGAGGCGAGGGTTCACTTTGCCAATACAGTTGTGCCGCCAATGATGTAAGAAATTTTTGTTTTATAAAATTATGTGTTAAAATGAAACACTAGACAAAAACGAGGAGAATAATTGCATGGCAGATCAAGTTCTTGTTCAGTTTTCTATAGATAAAAATTTAAGACAAGAAGTTTCAGACATATATGAATCTCTCGGTATGGATTTAAGTACGGCTTTTCGCATGTTTTTGATCCGCAGTAAAATGGAGAGAGGCTTGCCCTTTAGCGCAAAACTGCCAGAACCTTCCAGAGCTGAGGCTTGGAATGCCTTTCAAGATTTGCGAAAACAAGCCGCAGATCTTCCCGATATGTCTATTGAGGAAATAAATGAAGAAATAGCGATTGCCCGTGCAGAAAGAAAAAAGCACGCATGATCTTTTACGCAGTCATAGATACAAATATACTTATATCCGCTCTTATCTCCAAGAATCCAAACTCTGCAACGGTCAAGGTCATCAAGGCTGTTATGGATGGAAAGATCGCTCCGCTAATTCATAAAAATATTCTTGCAGAGTATAAGGATGTACTCTATCGGGAAAAGTTTCATCTTCAACCATCAACAGTGCAAACAGTCTTAAGAGCATTTGAAATTTACGGTCTCGAAGTTGAACCCAAAAGTTCCAACGAAAATTTTTTAGATCCAGATGATCTAATTTTTTATGAAGTAACTCTTGCAAAACAGAATGAAATGGCATATTTAATAACTGGCAATTTGCGCCATTATCCAGTTTGCAATTTTGTAGTCACAGCCACACAGATGATCTCCATAATCAAAAATTACGAAATTTAGAATTTTGACATTCTTTACTTATTTTTGCCCTATGTAAATCCTTTGTACTAAGATAATAAGCAAGATAATAAGCAAGATGAGGTCGTGCAAATGAGCGATTATGTTCCTCCGTATACTATTTCGAATAAGATGTTAGAACTAGTCTCAAGCATATCTGAAAAAGTTGGCAAGATAGGTGGACATAGAGAGCTAGAATCTAAACCTCATCTCAGAAGAAATAACCAAATTCGTTCTATCCACTCATCTTTGAGGATCGAAGCTAATTCACTATCTCTAAATGAGGTCAGAGACGTTATTAACGGCCATCTGGTCATAGGCGATCAAAAAGAGATACAGGAAGTCAAAAATGCCCATAGGGCCTATGAAAAAATAAGTGAGATAGCCCCTACAAGCATAAAAGATTTAAAGGCTGTTCACAAAATCATGACTTATCTAACGGTGGAAAGCTCAGGCCATTTCCGTAAAAGTGGTGAAGGAGTCTTTGCTGGTGATAAGTGCATATTTGTCTGTCCCCCACCGAACATGGTGAATAATTTAATAACAGATCTATTTTCGTGGATGAAAAGATCTGCAGGAAAAGTACATCCTTTAATTATGGCCGCAGTATTCCATTATGAGTTTGTCTTCATCCATCCATTTACAGATGGCAACGGCAGAATGGCAAGGTTATGGCACACAGTTATTTTATGCAAATGGAGAGAGAGCTTCGCTTACATACCGTTAGAGAGCCAGATAGAAAAAAATCAAGAAGGCTACTACAGGGCGATCTCTCAATGTCACAGCAAGGGAAATTCAAATATCTTTATTGAGTTTATGCTAGAAATGATCGATCAAGTATTAGATGAGGTCATGCTCCAAATAGACAAAACAAAGGCAGAGACGAGCCAATATATAAAGCGCATGTTAGATTGCATGGAGTACGATCTGCCGTACACTGCCAACGAAATAATGGAAAGACTGGGGTTAAAATCAAAGGAGACCCTGCGCAAAAATTATTTAAATCCCGCTCTAAAATTAGGACTAATAGCAATGACCCTACCAGATACACCGAAGAGCAAAAATCAAAGATATGTTAAAAGGTGATTAGTTACGCATTGATACAAGTGTACAGCGTACAAAAGTTATGCTAGAATCCGCCCAGGAGGTGCTGAAGCACATGGTTACTATTTTTGTCACAAGAGAGAGAGAGAGAGAGACGGTATCGTAATTTACTAGCTTTTTCTTTGTTGGAAGTACTCATCGTCATAGCGATCATCGCTATACTGTCCACTCTCATCGTTATCAAATGGCGCGATATGAAGAAGAATGAAGAGATACGCCAGTGCCGCGCTAACATTTTGGAATTTGTTTCAGCCCTGGAAGCCTATAAGGTTTCTAACGACTTTTTGCCTAATAAATATTGGAATAATAGTGGTTCGATTTGTGCCACTAATATTGTTCGTAGTTTTACTCAATCATACAATCTACCGTTTCCTACCTGCCCTTTAGGTACAATAGGCCAGTTGAAGGGTGAACTAATTCCAATGACTCAAAACGGAATTAAGGGCTACTACTCTACCTCAATAAGACACTTTTGGACTGCTACTAGTTGGAAAAATGCTGATGAGGTTAGTTACTTTATATGCCTTTATAACAATAATTACACTATTTACTGTGAAATACATAACTCTTCCGTTATAGGCGAAGGAGCCAATGTAAATAATGCTCAGTGTAATATTTTCAATAAACCATCAGGGAGAAGGACAGCTTACAGTAGTTTACAACACGGTTTTTTAGAGGATATGTAAAACTAAAAACGATACAACGTCAACTCTTCTAAAAGATTATGAAAAGTTCAACTTTCAAAGTCAACATAAAAAGCGTCCTCCCTAGTTTGCATCTCTCTAATGTGCTAGAATGCACACGTGACAGATAACAATAACAAACATAAGGAAGAAGCGTCTAGTGATCTCCTTCTCAAACGTAAGGTGAAGGACACTGTCTTTAGTGATCTCTTTAGAAATCCGCATTATTTGCGATTGTTATACCTGGTCTTACATCCTGAAGATACCTCTGTTACTGAAGAAGACCTTCAGGATGTAACCATAAACAACGTTATCACCGATGCTCAGTATAACGATCTAGGTTTTCGTGTTAGAGATAGACTTATAATCTTAGTTGAAGCTCAAAGTACTTGGTCACCTAATATTGCTATAAGGTTATGGTTTTATCTAGCTGAAACTTATGATAGATACGTACAAAAACACAATTTGAACCTCTATAGTAGTAAAAAATGTAAATTGCCCATTCCTGAATTGTATGTGATCTATACTGGTAAGGAGCGTAAAGTTCCCAAATACATATCCTTGAAGAAAGATTTTTTCAATGCAAAGGGTTCGATAGATGCGCAAATTGAGGTTATAAATTGCAGTAATGAAGGCGACATCATCGACCAATACATAAGGTTTTGCCAAGTTTGCACTAGAGAAGTGAAGACTAACGGTTTCAACGAACAGACTGTATGCAGGATAGTTTCTATTTGTCAATTGCAAGACGTCTTGAAGGATTATTTAGAAAATAGGAGGGTAGAACTTATGAACATGATTGCTTATCTCCACGATCAAGATCAAGTGTTCAAAATGCAAATTGACGAGGCTAGACAAGAAGCTAAACAAGAAGCTATGAAAGAAGCTAGACAAGAAGCTATGAAAGAAGCCCTAAATAATGAAATATCCTCAATAATTGAAACTTGTAAATCATTTGGAAAATCTGTTTCCGAAACTGTAGACTACATAACTTCAAAGTATAAACTCACCCCAAAAGAAGCTGAGTCTAGAGTTAATAAATGCTGGAACAATAAAGACTAAACGGAGGCATACTATGATTACTATTTTTGTCACAAGAGAGAGAGAGAGAGAGACGGTATCGTAATTTACTAGCTTTCTCTTTATTGGAAGTACTCATCGTCATAGCGATCATCGCTATACTGTCCACTCTCATCGTTATCAGATGGCGCGATATGAAGAAGAATGAAGAGATACGCCAGTGCCGCGCTAACATTTTGGAGATTGCCGCTTGGATGGAAGCCTATAAGACTTCTAACGATTTTTACCCTGGGAAAGATAAAAATGGAAAATATATAGGAGATGTTTATAAAAGTAACTCTTATAGGTGCATTGGTTATAACACAGATGAAATTGGTCAACATTTTATCAACTTTCCCGTTGTACGTTGTCCATTGGGGGATGTGAGTCTGTATACGACTGCACACGTATGGACACAATATAGTTACGGATTGAGATCAAGATACAACGAATATACCATCAGATGCATGGTTCACAATAATTCCACAACAACTTTATACGAACATATACAAGGTCGGCCAGCTGGTTTTAGGAGTGAGTTATAGAACTTCTTGACAATATCTCTTTCGTTCTCTATAATTGCCGCGATAAGTTACGCGATTAGCGTATAGAATACAGGCCAAAAAAGCAGAAGCTGTACCGCTTCTCACCTCTGCGACGTTGCTGTGGCAATTGTTTCAAAGGTAGTGGTTTTGGGGTGTTGTTTGCCCGTCTTTTGGGGGCGTTTGTTGAGCCTGACCACTAGTAGATGTTGGTTCAAAATTTTGTTTTTTCGGCTGGCAACAGAGGGAAGCCCATTTCTAAGGAACTCAGAATAAACAGCAAGATTCGCGTGCCTCAGGTGTTAGTCATTGATGAGGAAGGGCGACAGATCGGTAAGATGTCTGTGAGCAAGGCTCTTGAAGAGGCTCAAGCTCGCAATTTAGATCTAGTAGAAGTTCGTCCTAACGCCGTACCGCCAGTTTGTCGCTTGATGGATTATGGAAAGTATAAATATCAGCAGTCCAAATCCGAGCGCGATAACAAGATTAACCGCAAGCAACAAGAACTCCGCGAAGTCAAGGTTAGACCTAAGATAGATGACCATGACTTTGAGGTAAAGGTGAAGACCGTGTTGCGCCTCATCGCCTCTGGAGATCGCGTAAAGATCACTTTGAGATTCCGCGGTCGTGAGATCGTTCACACGGATATGGCTCAGGATTTGCTCAAGAGGCTCTTCGAGAGTGTACAGCATGTGGCTACGATCACCCAGAAGCCTTTGATGGAAGGCCGTCAGATGATCATGGTTTTAGCTCCTAAGACGGGAGCGGCTCAGGCGCAATCTAAGGCAGTGGCGGTTAAGGCTGAAGAGAAAACCGAAGAGAAGGCTGAAGAAGAACCATAGACCTCTGTAAGTCGAAAAATACTTAAATTTTTTAGATATGAAAGGAGCTACGAACATGCCTAAGATTCGCACTAGGAAATCTGTAGCTAAAAGAATCCGTGTAACCGGTAGCGGTAAGATGAAGAGGATGCGTCAGTTTTCGGGCTGTCACCACATCCGCGAGAAGAAGTCTCCCGATAGGACCAGAAAATTCCGTCAGATCGTGTTGGTAGATCCCACCGATGTGAAGAGAATGGCCGCTCTTGTCCCCTATCTTTAAGTTGGAAAATATTGGAGGAATAAAAAATGCCAAGAGTTAAGCGTGGAGTTCTCTCTCTCAAAAAGCGTCGTACCTTGATGAAGGCTGTGAAAGGCTACAGAGGAGCCCGCAGTCGCCGCATATCTTGCGCCCAGGAAGCCTTCCATCACGCTCAGCACTACGCCTACAGGGATCGTCGCACCAAGAAGCGCGATATTCGTTCCTTGTGGATCGTACGTATCAATGCCGCCGCCCGCAGTTGTGGTATATCTTACAGCCGTTTGATGGACGGTCTCAAGAAGGCTAATATTGACATCAACCGCAAGATGTTAGCCGATATGGCCGTGGCCGATATGGAAGGTTTTGCCGCTTTGGTGAAGACCATTCAGTAATTTTAATTAAAAGATTCTGTGAAGTGAGCGATACTCTCCAGGTAGGTGGTATCGCTCTCTTTGATCTTGAGGATGAAAAAGACATGGATAATCTTAAACGCATTGAGATAGTAAAAGACATAATCAAAGAGGCCGCTCAGATCGGCTTACACTATTTTGGCAAGGTCTCTGGTTCTAGCAAATCTGATGGAACTTTTGTTACTAAAGCCGATGGCGAACTTGAAGCTTTTTTGGTCAAAGAATTACAAAAGTACTTTCCTCAAGACAGCATTCTCGGAGAAGAGAGCGGCCTCCATGAAAATACCTCTCCCCTCACCTGGTCTATCGATCCCATAGATGGTACATCGGCTTATCTGTGCCGCCTGCCCTTCTGGGGAACGAGCATCGGCCTACTAGAAGACGGTAAACCCGTATTAGGTGTGGTCTACCTGCCAGCCGCAGAAGAATTATACTACGCCTCTAAAGGTCAAGGTGCTTACATGGAATCTAAGTTCTGGGGCAAAGAGAGGTTAGATATAACAGACGTAGACTTAGCTCAGAAAGAGAACCTCATTATGATCTCTTCCTCCTTCCATCGTCAGCACAGTATTAATTATTCAGGAAAGATCCGCAATTTAGGTTCAACCGTAGCCAACGCCTTAATGGTTGCCAGAGGCGATGCCGCTGGAGCCTTCATGCGCGTACACAACTGGGATCTCGCCGCCTGCGTTCCCATTCTTGAAGAAGCGGGAGGATACGCCAATTTTTTAGATGGATCAAATTTTGACATCAACCAACTTTACAAAGGCAACCCAAACCTGCCGACGACCGTTCTCTCCAACCCCAAGGCTAAAGAGATCCTGCTAAGTGGAACGATAAGCTACAGAGTCCCCACCGCATAATCGCAAGATTGCAATAGCAACTCCGCTCTTATTTCAGTAAAACAACATCTTTAATTCGTAATTCGTAATGCGTAATTCGTAATTGGGATGAATTAATTATTTCTTCTCCAAAATAATTACGCATTATGAACTGCTAGTTATTAATTAAAACGGGCCTCACACCAACACAACACATAAGGCTTACAACGTAAACTTACAACCAGAATAAACTTTAACCATAACTGTACGAACTGTCGTAGAGGAGACAGTCAGTTTTTTCGGACTGGCCCATGCGAGTGAAACGAGCGACTTAGAAAAAAGCTGACGCTCCAGAAACTAACTACACGAAATACAACAATAATGAAGATCTGGCCAAAACTACAGAAACATTTAAATTGAAAAGCAGTTTTGACTTTTTGGTGAGCCGACATCTCGTAGCGCAACGAAGTGAAGCGAAGAGCGGAGGCCCAACAAAAATGTCTAAACTGCCAAACATAAACACAGCATATCAGGCTTACAACGTAAAAACGTAATAGCTCACAACACAAATGCACAGTCGTAGACGAAGTTTGGCTTTTTGCGATGAACCGACCTTTTTAATTCGTAATTCATAATGCGTAATTCGTAATTAGAATGAATTAATTATTTCTTTTCTCAAATAATTACGCATTACTAGTTAAGCATTACGAATTGTTAGTTACAATTTTGACATTGCCAATTATGCCCCTTAATGAAGGCACTCACCAAAAGTGCCAACATTTTGCCGACCTTTCTCTCTCCGTCAGTTGCCAAACTAGGAGCCCCTTCAGGCAAATAGCAATAAACTGCGGGCAGTGTACTAGATAACAGATGTATGTAGTAAGCGGCCTCAGAGGCTGGTATACCATAAGGTGTAGATTCGCTCGTGGGAATATCCTCAATAGAATCCAGGTCTAGCTCAATGCCTATAGGTTCAGAGGTACTGAGCATCAACTTCCTCACAAAATCTAAGGTTTCCGAACTGCCAAACTCACGGCGTATAAATACAGAGTCATAGGAAAAAGCCCTCACTCCCTGTTCGTGCATATATGTCAGCATATTAGACGGATTATAATCCTCGTGATAATAGACCAAACAATAATGATCTAAATAACGCGCTAATTTGGCATAACTAAAAGAATTGCCGCTGTGACGACCTTCCAAAGCCATGAACTCACCATAAGGATCACAATTTACCACCGAGATAGGAAAGAAATGCTGCCCGCTATCATCTACTGGCCCCAATCTATTCGTCTCTTCATCCATCTCATTGGCCTTGCGCAAGTGGTGGCGCACCGCTTCGGCTAAACTCATCTCTTCAGGGCAAATACTGTCGCTCATGGCGTTTTTAGCCTCTCTAGATCTCCCCGAATTGATATTGTCTAAAGCCTCTGCCAACTTAGCGGCATTTTTGGAGATAACTAAAGGACGCTTGTTGAAGTTTTGCCCCAAAGCAAATCCATTCTCTCCAAAGGCCAATCTCACCAGAGGATGTTCTCGCAAAATATCTCTGTGGAGGCGTGCTAAACTCAATCCCAAAGCCACGCCTTTAATAATAGGATAGGAATTGTTATGGCCACCACCGATAATTATGGGAATAAAACCATAAGCAATCAATGTAGCTATGACGGGAAAGATCCTCTCATCTAAACGCGCACAGAGACCGCGCAAATAATTCAATTTATCCGCTCCCTCAGGAATGCGAATAGATTCTTCTTGCAAATCTCTGCATCTTATACTGCCCACCGCCAAGATCTCGCGCCCTTGCAAGAAACAGTTGCTCTGCTGATTAGCAAAATACTTGAAGAAGGCCCTCCAACAACTCTGAGCCCCAGTCCGCCCACCATTAGCGCGAGGGCCAATATCTTCGGGTATACCTATCAGAGCATATCTAGCCCCATTGTTATAGGCCTTCTCCAAAGTATCATCATTAAAGATTCCACCGTCTAAGGTTTGTATGACTTCACCTAATTTTATCTCATTCCAACGCTTAACACAGAGTGCAAAGATATCTTGAGCTCTCAGAACTTGTAAAAACATCCCCACTACTTTTGTATAAGAAAAGAAATTCTTGCCTTCTATTCACCCATAGCTAGAAATAAGATGTTATTCTTCAGTCCACCTTTGGAATCGAGCATATTCTTGGTGACTCTGACCACAAACCCCTCACGTGTAACTTCAACTGCGCCGTAATTGCGGCAATCAAAAGTATCGGTCTTCGCTCCACCCGTACCCGTCATATTGCTAGAACGGCGTTCATCTACTCCAACTTCACTCAAAACAACCAGAGGACGACTCTTAAAAGGCTTATCAAAAGTTATCCTAATCTCTTTAGCGACAAGGCCGAGATTCCAACCTCCGCTCCTCTTAAAACCTCCGCTGGAACAATAAGTCCCCTCCTCCACCGTACCGTAAATAAAATTGGATCCCAAGGAACCAGCTCGTGCTTTATCATTTTGGGGAATGCGCACACTGCCATCGGCAAAGACGACATAAGTGGCCTCAGGATTGACGAATGAATCGACCGCAACTCTCTCCGCTCCCACACATTTCCCCTTTTGACGAGTGGTCATAACAAAACCTGGAGCTAAATCGTACTCAGAGGCACTATTGAGAATCTTGCCTTCCAGAGTAGAGATCTGTCCGTCAGACCAAAGGATGAAATTACCCCGCGAATTGGTGTAACCACCGACGGCCACATTGCTAGAGCCTCGCACATGCTGAGGATGGGCAGTGATCTTGCCAGCTAGCAAGATCAGCAACAAGAAGACAATAAAAAATACGAATGTTTTTTTAGACATAAATCCCCCCATATATAAGAAACTGCTCTGGTTTTAGTTAGACAAAATAAAATACCTGTTAAAAGAAATTCTATTTTTTGGGCAATTTACAGTGAGTTGTGGCCTGCAATCTTACGTTGTAATCCTTGTATATTGTGCCTGAAGTTGTATGTTGTAAACTCCGTGCGTTGTGCCTGCGAAGTTTTGTTCTTTTTGATTCGCTCATGCAAAAATACAAAACTCCTGTCTACGACTGAGCCTTGTGCGTTGTAAGCCTTGCACGTTGTGCCTGAAGAATTAATTAAAGACCAGGAATTAACTCGCTTAAATTAGAAGCCGCCCACGTTTTTAGTATGTTGAGAAAAATTAGAGGTAAAAATTTTGTCAGAGCTCCATATGGATAAACAAGAGCTCGTATTAGATGATGGGCGTAAGATCACTATACGTGCGGCCAATATTGATGATTTAGAGAAGATCAGAAGCCTTTATCAGGCAACTTATGGAAATACTTACACTATAGTTGAGGTGGCAGATCCTAAGAAGACGGCCGAAGCCTTGCAGAGTCCTAATAATTATCTGTGGATAGTCTGCCAATTTGAAGATCGCATCGTCGGCAGTGTAATCTTCTCTGTCGATCCCTACCACCATTTAGGTAAGGCTTTTAGCGGTATTATCGACAAAGAATTTAGAGGGCAAAAATTAATCTACTCCATGATGCGTGCGGGTCACGCTTGTCTTTTGCGTGAAGGCGGACCTTGCGATCTCATATACGCCATAGTGCGCACTTTCGTTTCGGTAAATTTCCACAGCCATTTGAAAGAGCTGGGTTATATAGATTTAGGTATATTCCCCAATGTGCGCAAGTTGAGTTATTACGAGACTCACACTTTCAAGATTTGTCCTGGCCCTAATGCTTTCAAGAACCGTCGTCCTCTGCCGCGCATATACGATCAAGTGCAGACACTCTATCGTTTAGTAGACAGCCAATTGCAGTTGGGCAGTGCTATGATGAAGTCTATCGATCTGCCCGACAAGAAGACAGAATTTATCAAATTTCACGAGGCTGCTCCTGAGGATTATCCCAACGGTATCGAAGCAGAGAGAGAAAAGTTGCGCCAGGAAAATAAGTTGCGCTTCGGTTTTTGTCCGCTCTTAGAGCCTAACCATATGCTCATAAACGATGAGAAGACGGTGAGAGCTTTTCTCAACTATCAGCCTACCGATGGCCATGCGAGCCTATTAGGGTTACAAACTGGCGAATTTGATATGGTCGATCTTTTGGAGTCTTTGGCGGCCTTTTGTGAATCTACAGATATCAAATATTTAGAGGTCCTGGCTTCAGCTTACGATCCTATGATCCAAGCTCAATTGTGGAAATCTTATTTTATACCTAGTGCTTGGTTCCCAGCGGCTCGTTTAGATAACGGCCAACGTCAAGATTATATGATAGCTTCGCGCAGTTTTGTACCTTTGCACTTTAAAGGATTGCAATTAACCGAAGATTCTAAGCCATACCTTTTAGAATTTTTCAAACTCTACACCGCCAGACTGTGGGAGGAGTTGGTCGATGCCTAACTTAGAGCGCAAATTAAAAAAATTAGCTCTTAAATACGCTGGTTCTATAGCTAGACTATCCTCACAAAGCAACTTATTGACCACCCCTTCCCCTAGACAAGATCGCCTCTTTGTGCCTGCTTGCTTAGAGAGTTGGATACACCATCTATTGCAGAATCCTCAGATTGATCCTGAAATTCCTCAATTGAGAACTTTTCCCCTAACCTGGTCGGATTTGCAAAAACAGCTCCATTTTTTTTCAGATAGAGAATTTATTGTTCATCCAGTAGATAATAAAACTTTAAATTACAGTGAAAAGATCCTGTTACATAGCGGAGCTAACTCGCATTTAAAGACCAACGAGAGAGTAAATAATCTCTATCTATATGCTCCTCAAGGTGAAGATTGGTCGGAGACAATTTATTTAAAAGCTAGAATGCTCTCTCGCACACGGCGCAATTACTATTCTGATCTCAATAATTTTGGTGAAATTTATCATAAAATTCACAAAGAAGATCAAAGCAGTGTGCGCCTTTGGGGTACTGTTTGGCAGTTTCAAAATTTAATATCACAAAATTTACATTTGCAACCTCTGCCTCAAAACAGTCGAATATTTATCTTTCAAAATAGACTCTTTCCTGCGATTAATAATTTAAGAGCTGATTTAGCCAATTTATTTGCTTTAAATGTCGAGCGCATTCATTATTTTTGTGCAGATAAAGATCTCCAGGCTATATTTTTTACCTGTAAATGTGGGTGCTGGCATATGCCCGTGACTTACCGCCTCTGTGATGGTTTATTTTACAATCCCTGTATAAAACACAGACCTATTTTAGCAAAAGAAACTGACTGCAGATTAAATTATAACTATCTTTGCCCTTGTAGGCTTAATGCTCCTGTTATAGAATGGCAGGTGAGTGAGAATTAAGGAGATTTGATAATGGATCGTGAAAATGGTATACCTAGTGGAGTTCGCTTGATTTTAGGACTAATGGTAGGAGTATTAATAGGTATAGCTATGGGTAGAGGCGTAGATGTGATTCGCACCCAAGTTTCCCTGACTACTTCGATACTGGCTATCGTTTCAGGATTAGTATCTACCTACGTATTAAAGTTGGCTACTCCCCGCTGTGAAAGACCCACTATGTTGGGAATTTCAGCCCTACTTTTGGTTTTGGCCTGCTATATTGCAGTTGGCAACAAAGTGCTTTTAAATTCGGGTACATCCGCTATTGTAGCTTATGCTTGCGCTGGCGTACTCATGGCCCTTTTAGTCTTCACTTCTACTGCAGAATCCTCTTTGTTGTGGGCTTTTTGTATCGGAGGATTCCTATCAGGATTGTTAGGAATGTCAGTTTCGTTCATCTTCCCCAACTGTTTCTCTGTAATAACGAACAATCTAAATCCATCCGAGTTAGCGACTTTCCGCAATTACCTCTCGTTAATGTGCACGATCCCAGGCTCTTTTGCCGCTGTAGCTGGTCGTCTCTCAGGTTGGGGTTTGGTAGGCAAAGCCAAAGAGGAGATCTGGGTCTTCGATAACGACGGCAAACTGAGAGCCACTTCAGGAACGAGATAAAGCAGAACTTATACAATATATAGAGAGATCCCTAACTTTGGGGATCTTTTTTTACACCTCTTCATCCTCTAGTAAAAAGCTCTCCCAACGCAAGCTCACTTTATTGGCTAAAGTTATAATGGAGTTATTCTTCAGTTGACCGCGCAATTTTATCAAATAATTATTGATTCTAGTCGTTGAAGAATTACTGTGATTTAAAAGTATTACACCTTTATCGGTGAACCTAACCGAACAATGGTGACGAGAGACTTGGGGATCTGTCAAAACAAAATCATTATCTGGCGATCTGCCTATAGTAAAATCTCCAAATATCTCTAAAGTGCGCCCCCTGTTGTCGCCTTTAATAACGCTAATTCTGCCTATAGGAGCTTCATAATCTTCCTCGTCTAGATAATCATCGTAATCTTCATCATAATCATCAGCGTAATCATCCATAAATTCTTCTTCAACAGAATCGCTCTGAGCAGAGATAAAAGTAGTCGCTCCAAATAGATCTATCTCTTTATTAGTCTGCTCCTCTGCTTCTTTCGAGGCCACATAATCAGCGGCTTCTCGAATATAGCCTTGTTCTTGTTTGGCCATCTCCCCCATTACATAAGCGGCAGCTTCTTCGGGTGATGGAATGTAATCTGAATCGGCTTCTGTAGATTGAGCCTCTGCAAACTCGCTCTCGCTATCCTCTTCTTCTGCTAAATCATAGACAGTAGATTCATTTTGCTCTTCTCCATCGCCGCGTTCCAGCCAGGCCAAATTGGTATTATCAACCTCTTCTTCGGGAAGTTCACCTAAATACACAGGCTCATTAGAAGTTGGATCAATTTTGGCAATATCACCGACGACTGGAGTTATATCACTAGTAGAAACTATCTCTATTAATGATTTACCTACCTGAATAGTTGTACCTGACACTAAGAGGGCATTTTCACAAGGTTCACCATTGACAACTACGGGAGAGAAAGCTGAACGATTAGAGATTCTGTAAGCCTTATTCTCCTCTTCCCAATGCAAAACGGCTATAAGACTAGAGGCATTTTTATCTTTAATGGTTAAAGTTCCGTCTTCTAAAGCGGTAAATTCACCAGCTCCCAATTTTATAGAGTCCCCCACTAGATCTAAGACTGCTCCAGTATCTTCCCCTTCAATGACTTCCACCTGGTAAGCACCGTCCAAAGACATAAACTAAACCTCCAATGACAAAACCTTACAGCCTATTCCTATAAAAAGAGGCGATTCCTTGATATTAGCGAATTCGCGCCGCCAAAATTAGTGTCTTTTGAGTAAATTTATGTCCAATATTTCATTTAGAGTTTTTATGTTAGCCGCCCACGGAGGGAGCAATTCCAACGCCCTGCCTTTAGGAGGGGGAGCTGCTGTTTGTGAACAGTTAGTGCGTCAATGGGGAGAGGTAGCTAATTTAGATCTGACATTACTCGCTCCTGGACCGCTTAAAAATGCTGAAATAAAAGAAGATTTGATCGATCAAAGTACGCCAGGCCACCCTAGAGCCACTGTGCGCCTAGTTCGTCTGCCTATATTTGAATCTGGAGAGCACCCCAACAATCTCAGCACACTCCGTTATGCTTCTTTCTGTCGTCAATTTGAAAAATTATGTACAGATTACGTCCTTCAACAGAGGCCAGATGTAGTTCTGACTCACGACATTTCCGAAGGACCCAATTTCAGACAATTAAAAAGTAACGGCATACCTTGCGTACCCATATTTCATGTAGATGTGGCCGATTTTTTCTGTCGCATGTATTTAAATGAGTTTTTCTCTCCCCGTCAGTGCCAAGAGTTTTTCCTAAAGTTTCACCGCTCCATCCTCTGCCCAGATATTATCCATCTGGCTTTTGGCAAACAATTTAACGCCGTCCAAACTTGTCCCAAACTCATAGTTCCCTCTCAAGGTATGAATGAGATCATGCTCGATACCTATTACAATGTTGAAAATCTAGATGAGCGCATAGAAGTTATTCCCTGGGGAGCTCCCCTACCGCTATTTAGTCGAGCAGAAGTTGAAGATGCAATTTATCAGATAAACAGCGAATTTAATCTAGAACCTGAAGATCCAGTTATCGTTATGCTCTCCAGAATATCCCCTGAAAAGGCCCAACACAAACTAATTGAAGCCCTAGCCTGGGGTGAAGAGTTAGGGATGACGATCCCCCACCTCAAAGTAATAATTTGCGGCGAAGCGGCCTACATGGGCGGCGATAGGTTCTTTAATAAGCTAAAAACCAAAGCTAATAAATTACACAAAACGAGAGTAATCTTCCCAGGCCACGTGGGCGGCTTAAAAAAAGCGGCCATCCTCTCAAGGGCCAATGTTTTTGTCTCTACCTCCCGCC
>JAFSXH010000209.1 GCA_017444165.1 bacterium
CCTCTGTATAGAACGTAGATGAAGTAAACAGCGGCAAGCACATTCAAGATGCGCAAGAAAAGGCGCGCCTTCCGACGGATGTTGGCGTTCTCTGTCATGAATTGACTATCACTCTTAGTCATGTCATTGAGTGTGCGTGCTAATATTTCTTCACTGAAAGGTATATTTTTTGATCCAGTTCTCATATGTCTCTTCCTATTATCACAAAAGTTCTGTAGAAATTACACAAGCCGTGCTTATTGGCAATTAAAGACTCTCTAATTCGTTTGACGTATTGGCTCCTATAGCTAAGGCAAAAGCTTCTTCCCTGGTTATGGTTGTAGAGACGCTGTTTTCTGTGCCTAAGGTGTAGGTCTCCAAGATATAGTTGCCGTATTCATCGCCTGTTACAGTTAGATCTTTCTCCTTGTCGTCACAGATATGCAATATAGGGCGTTTCTTGGCATACACAAAAGAAAAATAAATCGTCGACGTGTAGGCGAACAGAAATAACTCCCCCAGAACTTTGTTGAGAGAACCCTTCTTAAGCAACGACCAAAAAAACTCGCTAAATGTGCCTTGGTACAAATGGTAAAGAATGCACAAGGCTATTAGTACGGTCATGAAGTGTAAAAACTTGCGGGCCTTTTTGCGGAAATTAGCCGTCTCCATCTCCAGTTGACTATCGGTCTTAGTCATCTCGTTGAGCATTTTTATCAATTGAGCTTCACTGAATTTTGACTTGTTTTTCGCATTCTTCATAAACAAATTTTAACATAAAAGATCTGCGCAGGGAATAGACCGATTCTATTTAATTACGCGCTACTTTCGGTAATAACATAATAAGAGAGGTCAATATATGAGTAGGTTTACTTTGCCCCGCGATCTTTATCATGGTAAGGGTGCTTTAGAAGCCCTTAAAGGCTTGACAGGCAAGCGTGCTGTTATCTGTATCGGTGGCGGCAGTATGAAGCGCGGCGGTTTCCTCGACAAGGCTATAGCTTACTTGCAAGAAGCTGGCATGGAGACTAAGGTTATAGATGGTATTGAGAGCGATCCTTCTGTCGAGACAGTTATGAAGGGTGCGGCTATATGGCTGAATTTAAGCCTGATTGGATCGTTGCTATGGGTGGTGGAAGTCCCATAGATGCCGCTAAAGCTATGTGGATTAAGTATGAATATCCAGAAGTGACCTTTGAAGATATGTGCAAAGTTTTTGGCTTGCCTAAGTTGAGAACTAAGGCCCATTTTTGTGCCATCTCTTCTACTAGTGGCACAGCTACGGAAGTTACAGCTTTCTCGATTATTACCGATTATCAAAAAGGTATAAAGTTTCCTATCGCCGATTTTGAGATCACTCCCGATATTGCCATAGTCGATCCCGAATTAGCTCACACTATGCCCCAGAAGCTCACCGCTCACACGGGTATGGATGCTATAACTCATGCTATCGAGGCTTACGTCTCTACGGCTCATTCTCCTTATGCCGATGCTCTGGCTATCCACGCTATAGAAATGATCCAGGAGAGTTTGGTTAAGTCTTACAACGGCTGCATGGCTTCACGTGACGCTATGCACGATGCTCAGTGTTTGGCAGGTATGGCCTTCTCCAACGCCCTTTTGGGTATCGTCCACTCTATGGCTCACAAGACTGGAGCCGCTTTTGCCGATCAAGGTGCTCACATTATCCACGGTGCGGCTAATGCTATGTACCTTCCTAAGGTCATTAAGTTCAATTCCAAGAACGAGGAAGCCAAGAAGCGTTACGGTGTTATTGCCGATTATATGCACTTAGGTGGTGAGACTCTTGAGGAAAAAGTTGATCTTTTGATCGCTTATCTGCGCAAGATGAATGACGAGCTCAATATTCCTCACTGCATTGCTAAATACGGTGCCGATGGTCTGCCCGCTGAAAAAGGCTTCGTCTCTGAGGAGATATTCTTAGAGCGCGTTGAAGAGATAGCCGCCAATGCCATCCTCGATGCTTGTACTGGTTCCAATCCTCGTCAGCCGAGTCAAGAGGATATGGTTAAGCTCTTAAAGTGCTGTTACTACGATACAGAGGTTGATTTTTAGTTAATCTTCTTGTCTAAAATGGGAGGCCGAACGCCGATTTATTCGGGCGTTTGGTCTTTTTCTTGAGAGGAGCTTTTATGGCTAAGGTGCGCACGATCTTCGTTTGCAAGGAGTGTCAAGCTACTTTTCCGCGTTGGAGTGGCAAGTGTTATGAATGCGGAGCTTGGGGGAGCTTAGAAGAGCAGGCGGAGCTAGATAACAAAGAGGCTGAAAAGCGCAAATATAAAGGTATGGTTCTGAATCTGGCTTCAGGGAGTAAGCCTATATCTTTGTACTCTGTAGAGACTCAAGAGGAGGTGCGCTTCTCTACAGGCTTAAATGAGTTTGATCAAGTTTTGGGTGGAGGGCTGGTTAAAGGATCTGTAGTCCTCTTGGGAGGACCTCCAGGTATTGGCAAATCTACTTTACTCTTGCAGACGGCCAGCAATTTGGGAAGTTTTGAAAATATCGTCCTCTACGTAAGCGGTGAAGAATCGGCGCGTCAGATCAAGTTGAGAGCAGATCGTCTGCAGGTTAGGAGTGAGGGTATAACTATCTTTCCTGAAACATCACTAGAGGCTGTGGAGGCCTTGGCGGAGAGTATTAAGCCGCGTCTGGTGATTATCGACTCTATCCAGACGATGTTCAAAAACGATATAGATTCTGCGCCAGGCAGTATTACGCAGGTTCGTGAGTGTGCGGCCTCTCTGATGCGTTTGGCTAAAAGCACGGGAACTTCGATTATCTTGGTCGGCCACGTTACTAAAGGCGGCGATATCGCTGGCCCCAGAGTTTTGGAACACTTAGTAGATACTGTTTTGAGCTTTGAGAGTTACGGTTTGCACAATGTAAGGGCCTTGCGTACGATCAAGAATCGCTTCGGCAGTACGCAAGAGACGGGCTTTTTTGCTATGGAAAATGAAGGGTTAGTGCCTATTCCCAACGCCTCAGCTTTCTTTTTAGAGCAGAGGGCTAGTGATATAACTGGATCGTTGATCTTTCCCTCTTTAGAGGGCACTCGTCCAGTTTTAGTAGAGGTTCAAGCCCTAGTTACAGACAGTTACTCTTCAGAGTTAGGTGCACCACCCACGCGCCGCGCTGTAGGTGTAGATCTCAATCGTTTGAGTTTACTGCTGGCCGTTCTGCAGAAGAGGGCTCCCCATTTAGGTGTCAGTAAGTGTGATGTGTACATCAATGTCGCTGGTGGTATGCGCTTAAATGAACCAGCTTTGGATCTGCCCTTGTTGATCTCTGTGGCCGCTAGTAGGGTTAATGATGTGATTCCAGGCGATTGGGCGGCTTTGGGAGAGGTCGGTTTAGGCGGAGAGGTGAGGGCTGTCAGCGGTTTGGAACTGCGCCTGGCAGAATTACACAAATTGGGTTTTAAATACTGCCTCATACCTTCTAGAGCCTTGAAGGCTAAGTTGCCCTTTGTCGAGGTTGTGGAAGCTAAGAATAATATGGCCGAAGTCCATCGTTTAGAGGAAGATCCCATCGGTGAATTAGAGTTAGGCCCTCCCCTCAAAGATGGAGATCTAGAACGCATGCAAGAGGGGCAGTGGGAGTACACTCCACCCAAGAAGAACAAGGCTAATCTGTCTCTCAAGATGGAAGACAAGCGTTTGAAATTGGTTCCTATCGACAACCTGAATCAAGCGTTGCGAGTTATGGGCATTAAGAAGAAAAGGTGAAGATGTGTCTTGGAATTTAATTAAAAATAGCGATAGACGCAAAGCTAAAGAGACAGTCTTTTTACAGCCGCGTTCTGGAGGAAATTTGCGTGTAGCCTTGGGGTATCCCAACACCTATGAAGTTGGTATGTCCAATTTGGGAATGCAGGTAGTTTACGCTCTTTTTAATGCTATTCCAGGAGTTGTCTGCGAGCGATTCTTCTTGCCAGATCCTGATGAACTTGACGAATATCGTCAGTGTGGCCGCCATCTCTTTACAATGGAGAGTCAGCGGCCTATTGATGATTTTGATATAGTGGCCTTCTCCATAGCCTTTGAACCAGATTTTGTCAACATGGTTACCATCTTGGATCTAGCTGGTATTCCTCTCTTTGCCCGCGACCGTCTGCGTGGTGATTATCCCTTTATCTTGGTAGGTGGAGCCATAACGCTTTTAAATCCTGAACCTATTGCTGATTTTGTTGATCTCTTTTGCCTAGGTGAGAGCGAAAATTTCTTGCCTCAATTTGTAGAGCTATTCCTCTATTATCATCAGGACAAGGTGAGCCTTCTGAGAGCTTTGGCCGCGTTGCCTGGAGCTTACATTCCCGCCTTTTGGCAAGATATTTATAACAGTGATGGCACTTTTAGAGAGTGTATTCCTAAAGATGGTTGTCCTGAAAATAAGCCTATTAGGCTCCATTTGTCTGCTGAAGATTACGCTAAAAATTGCGCTTATTCACAATTTTTAACGGAGGATACCGAGTTAGGTCGCTCTGGTTTAGTGGAGATCTCTCGCGGTTGTGCCTTCAATTGTCGTTTTTGTACGGTGGGCTTTTCTTATCCTAAGATCCGCTGGAAGCCACTGGAAAAAATTTGGCAGGCTATTGAAAATTTTTTGCCTTACACTGATAAAGTTGGCTTAATTTCAGCTACGGCGGGGACATACCCTCATATTGACGAGCTGTGTCAATTATTGATCGATCACAAGATCTCTGTGGCCTTTTCATCGTTACGTGTCAACAATCTGCCCGATCTTATGTTGGAGGCTCTGGTAAAGGGTGGGGCCAAAACAGTGACTTTGGCCCCTGAAGTTGGCTCCGATCAGTTGCGCCGTGTAGCCA
>JAFSXH010000210.1 GCA_017444165.1 bacterium
ATTAATTATTAATTGAAAAACCTGCCCAAAAAAAATGACTTGTCCTAACAGGAAACAACTTCCCATCTGTGGCAAAAAGACTTGACAGAAAAGACTGAGAGGAATCAGCAAGAGGGATTTATTTATGAAAAAAAGAGAAGAATTGCGTTTCTTAGTAATAGAAGCTCGTTTAGATAATTTTTTAGCTCAGCATGAAAAAGATTGTTTAATTCGCTCCAGCTCTCTGCAAAGCGAACAATTTGAACTTTATTCACTCTTGGAAAAAGATCTCCCCAAAGGCTACGAGCAAGATTTTGATTGCGTAATTATCGGCGGCACAGGTGATTTTTCAGTCGTCCAAGACAGACCAGACTTTTACGAAAAACTCCTCGATTACGTGCGCTATCTGTACGAAATTAACTTCCCCATTTTGGGCCTCTGTTACGGCCACCAGATCTTGGCCCAAGCACTCGGTGGGAAAGTGATCACCGAAGAGCACGAAAACAGCGAGACAGGCACATACCTAATGTACCTCACCGAGGAAGGGCGCAAAGATAAAGTATTGGCCGATCTGCCTGACACTTTCTACGCTCAAGAGGGTCATCATGATTCCGTAGTTGCCATGCCCGAAGATTTTATCCGTTTAGCTTACAGTGATCGCTGTTATTGGCAAGCCATGCGCCACCAGACTAAACCAATTTACGGCTTCCAATTCCATCCTGAACTTATCAAAGAAGATCTCGTCAAACGCATGCGAGCCTACGCTCACGTCTACGCTTCTCAACCTGGCCAGTTAGAAAAAGTGATCGATGAGATCAAAGAGACGGACAACCAGAGTGCTATCAAGAACTTTATAGAAAAAGTGGTTTTAAATAATTGAACATAATTCGTAATTCATAATGCTTAATTCGTAATTGGAATGAATTAATTATTTCTTTCCAAAATAGTCGCGCATTGCGAATTAAGCATTACGAATTGTTAAAAGCTATAATTTTACACAAGGGGATATAGAATAATATGAAATGCCAGAATTGCAATCACGAAATTGCTGATAGTGCTCTGACCTGTTCTTACTGTGGAAAGTTAGTTGCCGTAGATTCAAGAGAGGCTAATGAGATCTTCGCCGATACAGCTTCGGAGATGGCTCAAGCTTCAAACAATGTAATTGGCAATTTGGCCGCTACAGGTGAAGAGGCTATCCAAGAACTGCGTGACCTTTCACAGACTTCTGGCATATCACAAATTACAGCCAGCCAGATCAGTCCCATCAGAGACATGTTCAGGCAATTAAATGAACTGAGTTCTGATGCCAAGACACCAGATGAGAAATTGCTTCTTAAGAGCAATGTTCTCTACGGAGCGAACTCCAATTACATGCAAAACGCCAGCATAGAGCTGACGAACAAACGTATCCTCTTTTACGAAAATGTCTCTACCCGATCAGGGTTAGTAAATTTCTTCAGTGCTTTTATGTCGCGCAGTTTTAGTTTCGATATCAAATTGGAACAGATCGAAAATATGGAAAGATGTGAAGTAAATTACAATCCTGGACACAAAATTTACTTAATCAACAAACGCCACTTCATTATCCAGTGCAGTAAGTACGCCCAATTTGATCGCCTCTTGCGCCAACTGTTAGACAATCCTAACCGACAGCCTGACTAGTGTGAACCTCTACACCGATCAGCTCTGGGGCAGGACCTGAATCGTCGTCATCATCCTCTTCGCCTTGAGTTTCGTCCTTTTTGGGAGCGACAACTGGCGGAGTGGTGGGATCGGCGACCTTTGTCTCAGTAAATTGCTTGTTGAACTCTTTGAGAATTTCAGGTTCTTCTGAAGCATACAGAGCCGAATCATCAAAGTCGGGCTTGACATCTTTGTGTTCGACATCGAAGCGCACATCTTCATCCTCGATCTCTTGCAAGATCTCTTCCTGACCTTTAACTGAAGGATTGGTCTGCTCGGCTTTGAGGATAAGATGCAACTCACCCATAGATTGCTCTATAAAACGCTTGAGTTCTTTGAATTTAGTCGCACTGAGTCCGTTACCGTACGTCGACCCTCTCGCCAAAATGGTCTTGCGTTCGGCACTGGCAATAAAGGATTTTAGTTCTAAGAAACCATTAATCTCTTTCCAGGTAACTAAAAGCTCATGGTTAGTGATAGCCATAACCTTTCCCGTTAAGACCATGTTGTTTTTGAACTTCAAGCGCACAGTCGAACCGACTTCACCAATAGCCCCGCTTTGAGTAAACCATTTGGAAAGTCCATCGGCACTAGTGTAATAGTGCATGAGTTGAGCATTATTATAAGGAGCGGTTATGATAGTGAAAAAACCACGCCTATTCTTGCCCCAAAAATTCTCTAAATAGGTCTTTAAAAGGGCCAAAGACATCTCCCAGCCCGATTTAGCATCCCCCGCTCCCTCTTGACCTTCAGCTCCTGGGCCTGTCTCCACGATCTCAACACGACAGCCGTTTCCATAAGGACGAATAGAAATAGTCAGAGTCTGTGTGCCCATACCGGGAATTAAAGATTTTAAAACTATGCGTCTAGGTGGCTCTATGTCCTTGAGAGTGTAGTCCATGCTAAAGCCAAACTTCTCCCAGCGCATAGTTAAAGTACCACCTTGACCAGGCCAACCTGTAACCTTATCACAAAACCAGCGAGCTAAGTGTTCTGGTTCCGTCCAGGCTTCAAATGCTCTCTCTGGGGTGGTTTCTACTATGATGTTGCGTCTAATTTCGGGCACACCCATGGCGGCTCTGCGCTTCGCTTACAGTTAAATATTTCCTAGTAGCAGGCAACGCGATCTTTTCTCTTGAAAGCGTAGGCAACTTAGAGTCACATAAAGGCGAGGAGAACTCGATGATAAGTTTTGTTTCCGCTCTGGCCTATCACGCCAGTGTTCACCCTTACTTTCACAAAGAACAGAGGGGCAAAGATACATTTTTAACCTTGCGCCTGCGCGTCCATTCCAGTTTGGATGCTTCTAAAGTCTTCGTGCGCTCCGCCCCTGAAGGCGAAGAATTAGCTCATGAAGCCAACTTGTTGGAGACCGAAGTAGCTGAAAAACTCAACGGTGCTCCCATCCATAAAGACTGGCTCTGGTGGGAAGCAGTCGTACCCGTCAGTGTTCCCCATTTCAGTTATCGCTTTTATATCTTGACCCCTAGGGGCAACTACAATGTCAATGCCAAGGGTTTAGTCCGCTATACACCTCTAGATAGAGATGATTTCAAATTTAATCTCTTCGATAACCCTCCCGAATGGGTCAAGGACTCCATCTTTTACCAGATCTTCCCTGATCGCTTCTACTGTGGAGATCCCAGCATTAATGTTAAAGAGGGAGAGTACACTTTAGAGGGCAAAGAAGTGAGCGTCTGTCCTTGGGATGATCCCGATGGTGTAAATAGAGGAAACGGAGTCTTCTATGGCGGCGATATACCTGGTATTATCGAAAAATTGCCCTATATTGAGGACTTAGGAGCCACAGCCCTTTATCTCAATCCGATATTTAAAGCTCCCAGCAATCACAAATACGATGTGGCAGATTATAGAAGTATAGATCCACATTTGGGCGGTGAAGAGGCTCTCAAAAATTTACGTGCTGAGACTAAAGCTAAAAATATGCGTCTGGTTTTAGACATAGTCCCCAACCACTGTGGCGAGTGTCACTATTGGTTTTTAAAAGCCCGCGCCGATAAAGAGAGCAAAGAGTACAATTACTTCACATTTTATGAAGATGATATAGACAATTACGAGATGTGGTTGGGAGTGAGAACTTTGCCGCGCTTAAATTATCGCTGTGCCGATCTGCGTCAGGAGATGTACGAAGGTCAGGATTCGATCATGCGCCACTGGCTGCGCGAGCCTTACGCCATTGATGGTTGGCGTTTAGATGTGGCTAATATGTTAGCCAGACAAAATTTCAGTCAATTGGCCCATGAAGTGGGACGAGGCATGCGCAAGGCTGTCAAGGAAGAGAATCCTCAAGCCTGGCTCTTGGCAGAGAATTTCTTCGATTTCACCGAGTACCAACAGGGTGATGAGTTCGATGCCGCTATGAATTATCGCGCCTTCACCTTCCCCTTGATGCAATGGATGGTAGGACGAGATTTTGAAGGCTTCAAGGGAACATTGCGCGGCGATACAGGCTTCTTGCCTACGGAAGACTTTGTCGAACAGCTACAAAATTTCCGTGCCGCTATTCCAGAATCTGTCTCCTTAAATATGTTCAACATGCTCGACAGTCACGATATTCCTAGGGCTAAGACGATGGCTTATGGGCGAACCGACAAAGTTAAAGCAATGTTGGCCTTTATGTTCGCTTACCAGGGAGCTCCCTGCATATATTACGGCGATGAGATCGGCATGGAAGGCGGCAAAGATCCCGACTGCCGTCGACCCATGATTTGGGATGAGTCCAAGTGGGATAAAGATCTCCATCAATACGTCAAAAAACTCTGCCAACTCCGCAAAGAGGTCAGTGCTTTGCGCCGCGGCGATCTCCAGTGGCTCCAAGCTACTTACAATAGTTTAGCCTTCGTGCGCAACGATGGCCACTCTAGGGCGATACTAGCCATAACTAGAGATTGTGAACGCGAAAATAGACCCATCAGCGGCGAATTCCCCATGGAGTTTGCTCCCCTCGATGTAAGCTCTGCTGGTATTGCCGAAGGCACGAAGTTCGTGGGAGCGATCAGTGGCCGTGAAGCTTATGTCTTAGGAGGATTGATCTGCCTCTCCCCCATGACCACAGGCACAGAGATCTGGATAGAACAACGATAGAACTTAGCGTCTCTTGACGACTAACCCCACAGGAACAGAGAGCAGGCTGGGATGTTCACATCTATAGCCTGCTGTTTTTATAGATATACCGCTAGAGCTACCGCCATCCAAATTCAAGGCCCACAACGGCGCAACTCCGCCTTCATTCTCTGGACGAACCAACAATTCCGCACACTCACGCAGAGTTAGCGGGCAAGAGTAATCATTACAGTAGAGGATCAGCCTCCCTCGCCCATCTTTAGCTAAACCACTCAAACGCTCCCTCTCCCCTCTCAAACCGCTGTTGGGTTGGGAATTTACGACCAATCTCGGTCCAGATTGAAAGGCCAATTCACAGGGAAAAGGATAAAAATCATCAGCATAAGTTAAATTGGCTTGGCGATTGCAAACAGTAAAGACACCAGACAAAAGACCACCAGCAGGACAGATATAATCATTTAACACTCGCCCATTCTGTTGTAAATACCCCAAAGGCTTATATTTTTCGTCAAAAAACATCCCATTAATTGCCACTACCCCCTCTTTGCGTCGACGCATCTCAGACAGACTTATAGTCTTAACCCCATAATCCTCACCGCGACAGAGAGCCAATTTCCACCTCTGCAAGTCAAAGCGCACTTGCTCCATACTCCCCTTATCCCCTCCGCGTTCCAAAACAACACGGCGATACTCTAGGCCAGGCTCCAGCTCTTTCCAGCTCCCCCCTGAAGAGACCAAAACCCCTCCGCCAGCCTCAACGCAAAAACTCCAAAGAACAACGATTAAAAACATCAAACAAGTTGTCAATTTTATCTTACTAAGTATAGCCATATCTATCTGAACATTTATTCTTTTTTTACAACTTCCCCTCCGCTTCACTTTAAAACACACCCATGGTGTGAACACCTAACTCTAACTCCACTCTCCTAACTCCACTCTCCTAACTCCACACTACTAAGTTTACAACACACCCACAGCGCGAACACCCTACAAAAAGCAGGAGCCTTCATTTCTTGAAACGAACGCGGCGGGCTATGAATAGTGCAGAACGTATCGAGGCCGCTTTGGCTGGTGCTGAGGTAGATCGACCTCCTTTCTCTTTTTGGTACAATTTTGGTTTACAACACATGTCGGGGGAAGCAATAGCCGATGCCCATATTGCCTTTGCTAGACGCTTTTGTCTCGATTATGTAAGGGTAATCAGCGGCTATCCTTACCCTTTGGACGGGATGCGCAGTTTTGACCGTCCCAACGATCTTTTAAATGTCCCTATCGTCAATGCAGAGGATAAATATTGGGGGCATCAGCTTCGCGCTTTAGAAAAGATCAGTAAAAAATTAAAAGACAGTACTTGGGTTATCGATTCTGTAGACAGCCCCTGGACAGTGTTATGCAGATTGGCCAGTACGGAACTTGTCTTGCGCACTGCTCGCCAGAGGCCTGAGATAGTTAGAGCTGCTCTCAACAACATCTCTATATCTCAAGTAAACTACGTTAAAAAAGCTGTAAATACAGGTATTAAAGGCATATTTTTCACAATCACTGAAGCGAGCTACGATGCCTTAGATCCCATAAGTCACGAAGAGATCTGTAAGCCTTGCAATAACATGATACTGGAGGCCGCCTCAGAGCTCCCATTCAATGTTTTGCGCATAGAGGGCAATCGCCCTTACTTTGATACCCTCAAGGGAAAGGACGGCTACAAAACTCAAGCCGTGAGTTGGTCTCATTTCCGCGCTAAACAGGGGCTGGTTAAAGGTATATTAGAGTGGAATCGCTCCGTCTTGGGAGGCATTAATCATGACACTTTAGCGGAAGAGACACCTAACAATCTGAGAGCTTACTTCGAAAAATACGCTGAGTATTTCTTTGTACCCAGAGTAATTATTGCTCCCAGCGGTGTCTTGCCTAGCAATATCTCTCCTTATGTTTTAGACGGTGTGGTCTCAGCTATCGATAATCTCAAACTGGTCGGTAGACTCTTGAAGCCAGAGTCTACTAAAATAAAATCTGCTTCTAAACGTGCCGGCGTTGAGGAATATTACAGAGAAAAGAAAGGCAGTGAGAGCGATTACAGCCATAATTACGATTCCAAAGTTCCTCGCTATAGACGCGTCTACGAAAATGACAAGCCTATCATAGAAGAAAAAGTCATAAAAACTGCAGAAGAAGACCAAGAAACTTCTGGTTATGTACCAGTTCCAGAAACGAGCCGAGAAGTTGAAGAGGCTCCAGTTGCACTCAATTTAACTAGAGCAGATTACGAAGAATCCGAACCTGTTAAGAGTGTTCAGGAGCGACCTAAGCGTGAGAAGAGATCTTCTGCAACCAGAGAGAGACGTTTTTCCACTGGTGAAAGAACTTATCGCCGTCGTGATGACCACCGTGATGACCGTCGCGATAATAAACGCGAAGGTTTCAAATCTAAAAAAGAAAGTAAGAGTTCTCGCAGAGGTTTTGCTGGGAGTTTTGATCGACTCCGTGATCGCTCATACCAAGCGAAGGGCAAGGGCTTCTCGACCTCAAAGCGCGGTGATCGTTCGCGCAACAGCGGTGATAGAAGCCAACATTCAGTGGCCTCTTCGCCAACTGGAGTGCGCAGGGTTGTGCGTATATACCGTTAAGTAAAACAGAGACAAAGGGGAACTATTTCAAGGTTAATTCACCTTAGTACAGTTCCCTTTTTTGTATCTAGATACTTTAGAGCAGAGTGTATGGACCAAGCGTAGATGGGTATATGTATAAGTTGTACTCCCAGAGCGGGCAGAGCGAGCAGACACCAACCACTCCAGAGATTATCAGCAGGTCGAAAGAGTATATATTGAAATAACGGAACCAGCAGTATTTTTGTGCTCAATTGACCACAGGATATAGCCCAGAACAGATTGACTAGATTTTTCTCTTTTCCATTTATAAGTAAAGCTGGTATAGCTCCAGTCAGAGCTTGAGTTAAGGTGAATCCTGGGAAATAAGGACCTGTAGGAAAGAGCATAAAGCAGAGAACATCGCTGATAGCTCCAACCCAAAAGCCCGCTTGCCAGCCAAGGACTAAACCTGAAAGAATAATAGTAAAGGCCAAAAAGTGGAATAGACCGTGAGTTTGAGGAGGAGCAGGTATAAATCTGACAGCCACAGTCAAAGCCACGAAGACGGCCATATAAGTTATTTTTTTTATATCTTTAATATCTGACAAAACTTTTCAATACTAATGAAATTACAATAAATAAATATTTATGGGAGTACACGCAAAATTTAGAATAGCTATGAATCTTCCTAACTTCAAAAAATGGGGGTGGTTGTGCATAATCCTAGCAACCACCTTAAATGTTTCTACATTGGCGGAGGGGCCTTCTGCCGAAGTGGAATTGCTCCCTCCTCTCGACTCTGAGTCAGTAGAAAAAGCAGACAATGAGAAGAGTAAGGTTTTAACACTCTTCCAAGCAGAAGAGTTGGCTCTAAAAAACAGTCCTACTTTGCAGTCCAGCCGCTACTCAGCTATGGTACGCCACGAACAATTGGGCCAATGGTTACATAACATTTATCCCCAAGTTTCTGTTTCGGCTGGTTTGAGCCATAGTGGAACTATTGATAGTGGTAGTGCAGGAGGCAGATCTATAAGCCTTTTGACTACTTCAGTTACAGCCCGACAAAGTTTGCTGGATTTTAGCCGCCGTCCACGCCTGCGCAAAGCGGAATTGGCTGAATCTTCAGCTTTAGCTGATCTAGAATCAGACCGCCAAGATCTCCTCTTAAACGTGCGCAAAGCCTGGTTCACTTGTTACATAGATCAGGATCTCCTCGATATAGCCAGAGAGACGGCAAACAACCGAGCAGTGCGCCTCAACGAAGCAGAACAGCACTATAAAAACGGCCTCAAGGCTAAATCGGATGTCGTGTCTGCTCAAGCTGATCTCGCCGAGGCCCAATATAAAGTTATTGAAAAGGAAACTCGCCTCAAATTGGATTGGGTGAGCCTCAACACAACTATGGGTCTGGCAGAATCGGAACCCTATCGCCTAGTCTTAGATCCTTACTGGGAAGATTTTGTCAACTCTGGCAGTGAGAGTTTTGTGGCAACAGCCCTGTCCAATCGCCCAGAACTTTTAGATTTGCAAGCTCAACTAAAATCAGCTCTCTACGAATTAGAGATAATTAATTCTGAGAAATACCCCACCGTTGATCTTTCGGGCAGTTTAAGCGGGGCTGGTTCAATAACTCCCTTCACAGTAAGTTGGAGTTTAGGTGTTAGCTTAAATTGGACTATCTTTGATGGCTTTTTGCGCAAATATGAAAAGAGTGCGCAAAAGTTACAGGCTAGAGTTATCGCTCAAAATTTTGAGGCTCAGAGGATAAAGATCTACCAAGAGGTCAAAAGTGCTGAAGTGTCCCTCCTCCAATCGCAAGCAGCTATCACTTCCGCAGAGTACGCTTTAGCCTCGGCTAAAGAGAAGTACCGTTTAGCCTCCGCTCGCTACAAGGTTGGTGTTTCTGACAGTGTGGAACTTTCCAATGCCGAACTTACACTCTCTCAAGCTCAGACAGATTACGCCAATGCCCGCAACAATCTGCGCCTGGCTAAAGCCTCTATGATACGTGCCCTGGGAATTGATGATATGGATAATTTACCCACTGATAACAAAGAGATAATTTTAGATACCCTGCCGGACATACCGGCCCCTTACAGCCCTGGAGGAGAAAAAGAATGAAAAAGATTGTAATTATACTTGTCATTGTAGGACTATTGGCAGGTTTGGGCTGGTATTTTTGGTCTGCCAAAGACAGCAACAAAGGCCCTAAATATTCTATTCGTCCAGTAAAGAGGGAGACGGTACAGTCGGTCGTTACCGCTACTGGTGAACTTACAGCTGTAACGGCAGTACAGGTCGGTGCTGAGGTCTCGGGTGTTATTGATAAGATCTACGTAGAACACAATTCCACTGTAAAAAAGGGACAACTTTTAGCCCAGATCAACCCTGATACTTTACAGACGAAGGTCGATCAGGCTCAAGCTAATCTCACCCGCGTCCAGTCTTCCTATGACAACGTGGTGGCCAACTCAAAAAATACTCAAGCGGCCGTAAAAAAAGCTCAAGCTAATCTCCTCTCCCAGCAGGCGACTGTACGCAAGGCTGAGTCCAGCGTTGACAATGCCAGAGCTAACGTAGCCAATTCTGAAGCTGGAATCTACACTGCCAAAGCCAATCTCGCCAAAGCAGAGGCTGAATATGCCAATAACAAGCTAAATTACGAGCGTTACAGCCAATTGTACTCTCAAGATTTAGTCGCCCGCAGTGAGAGAGACGACGCTTACACAACTCTTTTAACTAGTCAAGCGAGCGTAAACAGTGCTAAAGCTAGCGTAGAAGCAGCTCTAGCTTCACTAAATGGGAATAAAGCTCAATTACAGTCGGCAATCATTAACTTAGAGGGAACTAAAGCTGATCTAGAAGCGGCCCGCATTCAAGTAGAGGCGGCTCAAGACCAGTTTGAAGCCTCTCAAGCTTCAGTTCGCGGAGCAATCGCTGAAGTTGAACAAGCCAGAGCTAATCTAAATTCAGCAAAAGTCGACTTGAGCAAGACGAGTATCACCTCACCTATTGACGGTATAGTCTTAAGTATAGAAGTCTCTGAGGGGCAGACAGTGGCCTCCCAATTCCAGGCCCCAGACCTCTTCAAGTTAGCTCAGAACCTTGATGAGATGCAGGTTGAAGCGACAGTAGATGAGGCAGATATAGGACAGATCAAGGTTGGTAACAAAGCGACCTTTACTGTAGATGCCTGGACTGATCGCGAATTTGAGGGTAAAGTAGTCGAGGTTCGCAAGTCGTCCAAAACGACCAACAATGTAGTAACCTTCCCCGTAATTATAACCACAAATAACCCTGACATGTGCTTGATGCCTGGTATGACCGCAACAGTCGATATTCACACCGTCCAACACAACAATGTTTTAGTCGTTCCCAGTTCAGCTTTGCGCTTCAAACCCGATGCTGATGCCGATATTTTGGATAGAAGCGAAAGCAACAATAAAGAAGAGAACAAAGACAAAGATGATAAGGGTAATGTAAAAAAGATTGTTTATCTTCTCGACAAAACTACTCCCGACCGCCTAATTAAACTCAAAGTCAGCACGGGCTTGAGTGATGGCAGTGTCACGGAGATTATCTCCGATGAATTAAAAGAGAGAGACATGGTCGTGACGGGTAAATTGACCGCCGATGAAAGTAACAAAATAAAGAGCAGAGGGCGCAGAAGGCCGCGCGGTCCCTTCTAAATAGTCAAAGCAGGAGGGTACTACATGAGCTGGTTTATGATTATGCGCATAGCTGGTCTAGCTTTGATGCGCAACAAGATGAGATCGTTTTTGACGATGTTAGGTATCATTATCGGTGTGGCCGCCGTCATCACTATGTTAGCCTTGGGAACTGGTACACAAGCCAGGGTCCAATCCAATATAGCCAACATGGGAACAAACACTATAACTATTTCAGCGGGTTCAATAAGCAGTGGCGGTGTGAGGAGCGGTGCTTTTGGAAGTTCTCGCTTGACGGTAGAAGATGCCATGGCAATAAAGGATTTGCCTAACATATCCTACGTCAGCCCCATAACCCAAAACTCAGCCCAATTGATCTACCAAGAACAAAACTGGTCGACCTCTGTCGCTGGATGTTCTGAGGATTATCAATCTATCAAAAATTGGGACTTGGCTGATGGTCGTTTTATTACTGAGGAGGACGTGCGCGGCCGTCTCAAAGTTTGTGTTCTGGGTGACACTGTAGCTAAGGAACTTTTTCCCGGCGGAGATCCAGTAGGAGAGAGTATCCGCATCAACAAGACTCCCGTAAAAGTTATCGGTGTTTTGGTAGCTAAAGGTGATGGTAGCTTTGGCCCCAGCCAGGATGACATAGTCCTCGTGCCTTACACCACAGCTATGGGTCGACTCTTCAGCCTGCGCAACATTCGCAATATCCAATGTTCAGCCGCTACTGAAAGTGCTGTTAATGGTTGTGTGGAGAATATAACTGAATTGTTGCGTTCTCGCCACCGTCTGCGCGAGAAAGATGAAGACGATTTCAACGTGCGCACTCAGGCCGAGTTGGCTAACATGATGTCGGAAACTACTAGAACTTTTACTCTGCTTTTAGGAGGTATAGCCTCAGTATCTCTGATGGTCGGCGGCATCGGCATTATGAATATTATGCTCGTCTCCGTCACCGAGCGCATCCGTGAGATAGGTATCCGCATGGCTTTAGGAGCTAAGGGCAGTGATATTATGCGCCAGTTTTTGGTAGAATCTCTGATGTTGAGCTTAATGGGAGGACTGCTGGGCGTACTATTCGCCTTCGCTTTAACCAAAATAGCCGACCATTTTATAAGTATGTCTATGCAAATATCAACAATTTCTATTATCGTGGCCTTCGTCTTTTCAGCGGGTGTAGGTGTCTTCTTCGGTTTCTACCCCGCCGTTCAGGCTTCTAAACTCGATCCTATTCAAGCTTTGCGCCACGAGTAGAGCGAGACTTCTTCTTTTTAGAGCTGATCTCTAAGGCTGTCGCTATGGGCAGACTTTCGATCAGCTCATTTAATTGGCTCTTAAGTGCATACATCTTGTCGCGCAGAGCCGCCGCCAATTCAAATTGCATCTCTTTGGCGGCGGCCAACATAGCTTTTTCTAATTTAGAGATCTTTATCTGCAGTTG
>JAFSXH010000211.1 GCA_017444165.1 bacterium
GAGAATAAATTTTCAACTGTAAACAGAGAGCGAGCAAAACCAACTCCGACAAATCCAGCTAAAATTCCTAAACCTAAAAATAGTCCTATTTCAAAATCATTATGAATTAAATAAGAGAAACCAGCAAATTCATGAATATTCCCTATCCAAGCCCGTGTAATTAAACACGCAATGGATGAACTCACTACTATAAGACAAAAATAATGGTACTTTAAACGAGTCAATATTATTTCCAGAGCAAAGAATATTCCCGCTATCGGAGCATTAAAAGCAGAAGATATACCAGCAGCCACTCCACAGGCCAAAAGGATGATCGTCCTATGTTTCCCCAAGTGCAATATTTGAGCAATCTTCGAACCTAAAGAGGCCCCTATCTCAACAATTGGCCCTTCTTTGCCAGCCGAGCCACCCGTTCCAATGGTAATGGCAGAAGAAAGCATGCTAATAAAAGCCACCCTGCCGTGAACGTGGCCGCCCTTTTTAAATACGCTCATAATAACTCCAGGAATACTGATCCCATCTAAATTGCGCACAAAATTATAGTGGATAATTCCGACGATCAATCCACCCAAAGCAACGGTCAAAATACCTGCAGGACAAGCATAGACTAATCTTATTAACCATTCAAAAATAATCGCAGCAATGGCAGTGACAGCACCGACTATTAGAGCAAAAATAAATTCTCTCAGTAAGATATTAGAAGATATAAATGGGCGGCGCAAAATGTCCCAATTTTTAAAATTGTGAGGCAACATGTCAGATCAATTTAGCCCTGCGCCCCTCCAGAGAAGATAAATATTGGTGTAAGTCTAAATTTATCTTGGCAACCCCACTCTCCGTGGCAGCCTTAGCCACGGCTGCAGAACAGAAAGACAGAAGACGCGGATCTAACGGTTTAGGCAAAAGATAATCCTTACCAAAAATTAAAGACTCAAGGTTGTAAGCACGTAAAACCTCGACAGGAACCTCCTCTCGCGCTAACTGAGCCAGAGCCCGACTGGCAGCAGCTTTCATAGCTTCGTTTATACAGCGAGCTCGCACATCTAAGGCTCCACGAAATATGTAAGGAAAACCTAAAACATTGTTGATTTGATTGGGATAATCAGAGCGACCAGTCCCTATAATAGCATCTTTTCTGGCCTCTCTCACCTCTTCATAACTTATTTCTCCCACTGGATTGGCCAACGGAAAGACCAAAGGATCATCAGCCATACTCTTAACCATATCCTGACTCACTAAGTTAGCCGCCGAAAGGCCCAAAAAGACATCTGCCCCTCGCATAGCCTCTTTTAATGTGCGTTCTTCAGTATCTGAAGCAAAAAGGAACTTGTAATCTTCCAAATTAGGACGACCTCTATAAATCACCCCTTCGGGATCGACCATGCGCAAATTTTCTCTCTTCAAACCCAATGTAAAGAGCATCTTACAACAGGCCGTAGCCGCCGCCCCTGCTCCTAAACAGACAAGTTTAATCTTGCTAATATCTTTGCCAACCAAATGGAGACCATTTAAAATAGCCGCCCCTACAACTATGGCAGTGCCGTGTTGATCATCGTGAAAGACGGGAATATCTAATATTTTTTGCAGTTTTTCTTCAACTTCAAAACACTCTGGAGCTTTAATATCCTCAAGGTTAATGGCCCCAAAGGTTGGAGCTATAGCCTTAGTGGCGGCAATTATCTCCTCTGGTGTCTGAGCCTCCAATTCTATGTCGAAAGCGTCAATAGCGGCAAACTTTTTAAACAGTACCGCTTTGCCCTCCATAACAGGTTTAGCCGCCAAAGGCCCTCTGTCGCCTAATCCCAAAATAGCACTGCCATTAGTAACAATGGCCACCAAATTGCCCTTGTTGGTGTAATCATAAACACAAGATGGCTCACCAACAATATCTTTAACGGGTTCGGCAACTCCAGGAGTATAAGCCAAACTGAGATCCTTTTGAGTAAGCAATGGTTTAGTTGGACAGACACTCAACTTTCCAGATACTCCCCCAAGCTGGTGATACTGACAAGCTTCATCGTGTAAATTCATCTTAATATTCCTCAACATCATGTTTTGTTTCGCTTCAAAATAATTCTAGCAACTCCCGCTTAGCAAACTCAAAACAGTCTCTTAGCGCAGGAATTTTTAATTTCAAGCAGGTAATTCACAGCAAAATAGCACGGGAGTTCCAATCGCTAATAAATGTCTAAGCTAAAAAAGTTTTGTCCTTATCTACTCGTTATAGTTAGTTTCTTTTTTACTCTATATGTGATGGATAAAAATTGTGATTATATCCTAGATTCAGATATTTCTTCAGAGATAATACTAGGTAAGTTACTCCATGACGAAGGAGGAATAATTTCTAAAAATTGGCTTTATGCTACAGAATTGAGAGTTATTAACACACAATTAATTTATAAATTATGTTTCAACTTTTCCAACAATTGGCACAATGTCCGCGTTATGTCTATCGGCTGCATAATGTTAATTTTGTTTGGAAGCTATTATCTCTTAATGTCAAGGTTAGACTTAAAAAAATACGCTTGGTTGACGGGATTTGCTTTACTGCTTCCATTTAGCAAAGAGTATTGTGAATTTGCTTTGTTATGTGGTTATACTACTCACATAACGATCATATTCTTAACGCTGGCACTATTTATACCTTACGATAAAAACAAGTTAATTGATAAAACTTTATTCGCAGTCAACTGTATTTTAGCTATATTGAGCGGTTTAAATGGAATTCGCAATATAACTCTTATCTATCTGCCCTTAATATTAACTTCTATATTTCTTTTTATAAATAATCATAATAAGGTGACTAAGACACTTATAAAAAGATCGCTTACGTTGCTATTTAGTAATCTTGTAGGAGTGTTCATAAATATAAAGGTACTGAGTGTGGCATTTAGTTTTCAACATCTTGAAAAAGTGAGCCTCACCAATAATTTTAGCTTTGCAAAACTATTAA
>JAFSXH010000212.1 GCA_017444165.1 bacterium
GCTTAGGCTCGGCTTGTCGAGAGTGGCTAATGAACAATGAAATTTATAAAATTATTTAATATAAACTATTAAATTTGCTTATAAATATAGCATAGCATAGAGAAATTCAATCTTCAGCATCTAGTTTCTGGTAGCTTGACTCCTCTTGCAGATTTAAACTATTAAGACAATTTGGTGCTTTTCGCCATTTTGATGTCAAATAAGCAATCATACAACCTAGCGGACGAACTAGATAAGGTACATCGTAAGTTTTTTCCTGCGCAGATTTTAGCATAACTGGTGGCGTAAAGCAAAAATAAGTAAAGCTCAAAGCGTTACTTGTCTCTTTTTGTCGTCAGCAACTATGACGGCAGTTACAACTGTGCGCTCTTCTATAGCGTAATTTTTAGCATATTCTCTTACGTCCAACTGTTGTAAACCTTCAGCTCTCTTTTTTTCAACTTCTAAAGAGCTTTTGGCAAATTTGAATTCTAAGATTAAAAATAAGTCTTGGAATTGTAGGACTATATCAGCACGCCCTTTAGAAGTGTGGGGTTCGCTGTAAGCTATGATTCCTGCTCCGCGAAGCAACATTATAAACATCGAGCGATACCAAAATTCATTTCTACTGCTAGAATAATCGTCATAGGGTATTCCAGAAAGGGCTGTATTGTAAAGACTAATCACTTCATCTAGTTTGGCTTCTCTAAGTGCTTTCCAAATTTGATTACCTAATAATGCATAACCTTCGACTTTGTAGATAAGTTTTAAATACATACTAGAAATTGAATCGAGAACTTCACGATTGGGATAATCTAGAGTAAACAACTGCTCTTGTTTTTTCTCAATAGTAAGATAACCGCTTTGAAAAAGAAAAGAACATGGATCTGCTCGCTCGATCTCTGCAGAATTAACGAAGTCATTCTTTACGACTTTATGCCGATATTCATCAGGAGCTTTAATTTGATGCGTTTTCATATATTCCACGATGAACGAAGGTGAGCCACTCTCGTACCAATAATTGTTGAACTCTCCTTTTTTTAGACACTGCATTATGGAAAATGGATTATATAGTTTAACCTTTCCATCAAAGGAAAATCCATCATAATAATCCTCTAAGCGATCTAGCAACTTTTCTCTTTCAATATTCATTTTGAGCGAAGCAAATTCTATCCACTCAGAAAAATTATCTTCCAATTCCAATTGAGTATAGCCAACTATGTCACCATATGATTCATCAAGTGATATATCCTCAAGATTGTTCATAGCTGAAAATACGCCCATTTTGCTAAATCTTGATATTCCCGTAATAAAGACGAAGCGCAGATATTCATCACAACTCTTTATTGTCGTATAAAATGACCGTAAGACTTTCCTCATCTCTTCAGCTTTTTCCAGATCATTTATACTGTCTAAAATAAGTTTATCGTATTCGTCAATTAAAACAACGACTGGACCTTTAACTTTACTCAAAGTGCGTATTAAACTTTTAAAAAAACTTTCGCACGAATAACTTTCTCGAACTTCAACCTCGTAATCTTCAGCAATATTTTTCAATTCGTCAATAATCGCCTCATTAAATCTCTCTGGTGTGTTGATATTTCCCAGACCACTCATATCAATCCTCAAAACTGGAGAAGGATCTTTACTTTGCTCCTTAACCCAGTCTTCCGCTGCCAATCCACGAAACAACTCTGCTTTACCCGCAAACATCGCCTCCAATGTGGATAGTGTCAAAGATTTACCAAAACGGCGTGGACGAGACAAAAAGTATTTCTCACCCTTAGAAATTAAACTGACTAACCTATCCGTTTTGTCTACATATAGGTAATTTTCTCTCCTCAATTTTTTAAAACTTTGTATACCTATAGGCAATTTTTGCATAAAGATTCCTCCACAAGCAATATTATTGCCCTGTGTTTTTTTTATAGCGCGTTTATGACCTTGTAGCAGTTTACAACTTTTTTGCCACGACATATGTAAGTTTGTATGTTTTTGCGTTGTAAGCTTCGTGCGTAGTGCCTGAAGTTATGTCCTTTTGGGTTCTCCTCCCGCTCTGCGAGAGGTCGGTTCACCGCAAAAGGACAAACTTCGTCTAGGACTGCACGTTATTGCGTTATAAGACTAATGCGTTGTGTTTGTGTGCGGCAGTTTTGCTCAGCAGATTAGACGTACCTCTTCCATAACTCTCAAAATATGTTCGGCGGCGTTGGCAAAGTTTTCTCTCGTAGCCCATTTTTTTGCTTCTTCGCTCAACATAAGGTTATAGTTTTTGTTAGTTAAAACAGAGTATATATTTTTCCACAGTTCTGGAGCTATAGGCTCTTGACGGCTGACTATTATGCCTGTCTTTTTTTGAATCGTTTGGCGTGCGCCTGGGGTGTCTATAGCTATGGCGGGAGTACCTTCAGACATAGCCTCCATTGTTGTTAAGCCGTAGCTCTCATGGCGGGAGGGAGAGACAAA